>LJTS01000194.1 GCA_001304425.1 Betaproteobacteria bacterium SG8_40 | reverse complement strand
AGCCGGCGTACGTCGGCCTGTCGTTCTTTGTCGCCTTCATGCTCAATATGCTGCCGCTCACCGGCTACGTGCTGATGATCCGGCCGGATTTCGTTGCCGTCATCCTGTTGTACTGGGCGATCCGGCATCCGCGAAAAGTCGGTTTCACACCCGTATTCATACTCGGTCTGGTTATGGATGTGACCGACGGCAGCCTGTTCGGGCAGCACGCCCTCGCTTACTGTGTGCTGATGGCCGCGGGCGTTGCCTGGCATCGGCGCGTGTCGCTGTTCGGCATTCAGGGGCAAATGCTGCACGTTCTGTTAATGCTGCTGGTCGCACAACTCATCGTGCTGGCAGTGCAGCTCGCCGCCGGTAACGCTTTTCCCGGCTGGTGGTACTTCCTTCCCAGCTTGAGCGGCTGCCTGATCTGGCCAGTCGTCTGCCAGATCGTCACCTCGCCCTTGCGGCCGAAAGTAAAGTCCGAGGAATTGTGAAAGCCGGTTTTGCCATACTGCCGTCGTCCATGACCTGCCGTTTGGTGCGCATGGGACGCATTGGAAACCTCCGGGCGCGCATAAGACGCGCCTTGTACCAGGAGTGCGGATGAGACGCGCCTTGTATCTGGGGTGCGCATGAGACGCACGGTGGAATTGCGCGATCACCAGCGCGAACTGTATGTGTTCCAGTTCCGTTTGACGGTTGCCGCCATCGTCGTCGGAGTGGTGTTCCTGGTGCTGTTCGTGCGGTTGTTCTATCTGCAGGTAATACAGCACGATTACTATCAGTTGTTGGCCGAGCAGAATCGCGTCAACATCGTTCCGGTCGTGCCGCATCGCGGCGTCATTCTGGACCGCAACGGTGTGACGCTTGCCACCAACTATGCCGCGTATACGCTGGAGATCACGCCTAGCGAAGTCAGCGACGTGGATGCGCTGATTGAACAGATTTCGGAGCTGGTGGAAGTCACGCCGAAGGATTTGCGGCGCTTCCGGAAAATGCTGGACGAAGAGCCCGATTTTTCCAGCATTCCGATCCGCACCCGGCTAAACGATGCAGAGGTCGCGCACTTCGCCGTCAATCGCTACCGGATTCCCGGTGCCCAGATCAACGCACGCCTGTTTCGCCATTATCCGAATGCCGAAATGGCATCGCATGTTGTCGGCTACATCGGTCGCCTGAGCGAAACGGATTATAAAGGCCTGGAACGGCAGGGACGGGCCTTCAACTACACGAAGTCCGACTATATCGGCAAGGTTGGCCTGGAACAGTTCTACGAGCAGGAACTGCGGGGTGTGACCGGCTACGAGCATGTCGAAACCGACGCCAATGGTCATTCCATCCGCACGTTGCGCTCGATTCTTCCGGTTTCCGGAAACAACCTGCTGCTGGCGATGGATGTGCGCTTGCAGCAGATTGCGGAAGAAGCGTTTGGCGATTACCGCGGTTCGCTGGTCGCGATCGAACCTGAAACCGGCGGCGTGCTCGCGTTCGTGTCGCGCCCTGGTTTCGATTCCAACCTTTTTGTCGAGGGCATCGATCCGGCGCAGTGGGCGGCGATGAACAACTCGCCGGACCACCCGCTCAACAACCGTGCGTTGCAGGGTGTCTATCCACCGGGTTCGACTTTCAAGCCATTCATGGCATTGGCAGGGCTCGAGCTGGGCAAGCGTACTGCCAACTACAGTATCAGCGACCCCGGTTACTTCATGCTCGGCGGGCGAGGCCACGTATTCCGTGACTGGAAGGCCGGAGGCCACGGGATCGTCGACATGCACAAGGCCATCGTCGAGTCGTGCGACACGTATTTTTACGAGCTCGCGCAAGACCTGGGCATCGATATGATTCATGATTTCATTGCCCAGTTCGGCCTCGGTGAACGCACCGGTATCGACATCGCTGGAGAGGTCAGCGGGCTTCTACCCTCGCGCGAGTGGAAAGAACAACGGTTCAACCAGCGCTGGTTTGTCGGCGACACCATCTCGGTTGGCATCGGGCAGGGATACAACCTGGTGACCCCGTTGCAGCTTGCATCCGCGACCGCGATTCTCGCCAACGGCGGGCAGGTATTCCGGCCCCACCTGGTGCGGCACATCCAGAATGCCCAGACCAACGAACTCAAGACAGTTGAGCCGTTCCCCGTTGCGCAGGTGCCGCTGCAGCCGCGGCACCTCGACCTCGTTCGCGAGGCCATGGTGGACGTCACGCGGCCCGGCGGTACCGCGGCGTGGGCCGGATCGGGCGCCAAATATGCGTTCGCGGGCAAGACGGGGACGGCACAGGTGATCGGCCTCAAGGGCCAGAAGTACGATGAAGAAGCGATCGACGAACGACACCGCGACCACGCGCTGTTCATCGGTTTCGCGCCCGCCGAGGCACCCAAGATCGCACTTGCCGTGCTGGTGGAAAACGGCGGGCACGGCAGCAGTACCGCTGCGCCTATCGCACGCAAGGTGATCGACTACTACCTGCTGGGTGTTGAGCCCAAACCCCTCGCGCCCCGCGCCGCGGTTGTGGAGAGCGAAGGTGATTAACCGCATACTGGCTTATCTTGGCCGGCACCTGGACCGCCAGCTGATGATCCTGGTCAGCATTCTCCTGGTGATGGGACTGTTGATTCTGTTCAGTGCGTCGGGCGCAAGCGTCGAACGCGTCGCCGCGCAAGCAGGCAACATCGGGGTGGCGCTGGCGATCATGTGGCTAGCAGCGAACATCCCCCTGCACCATCTCGCCAGTGTTGCATTGCCTCTGTACATCGTCGGCCTGGTCTTGTTGGTCGCGGTCGAACTGGTCGGGTTGGAAGTGAACGGCGCCCAGCGCTGGCTCGACCTCGGTTTTGCGCGGGTTCAGCCATCCGAGCTGATGAAGATTGCGGTGCCGATGATGCTTGCCTGGTACTTCGACCGGTACGAGGCGGTGTTGCGTTTCAGCAATTTCATCGTTGCGACGATTCTGGTGGTCATCCCGGTATTGCTGATTGCCAGCCAACCGGATCTGGGCACGTCGCTGCTGGTGGCTGTCGCGGGCTTCTATGTATTGTTCCTCGCCGGCCTGTCGATGCGCCTGTTGATCGGAACGGGCGTGGTCGGAATTGCCGCCTTGCCTTTCCTCTGGTCGGCCATGCACGACTACCAGCGCCAGCGCGTGATGACCTTGCTCGATCCGATGCAGGACCCCCTCGGTGCCGGTTATCACACCATACAGTCGACGATCGCAATGGGCTCCGGTGGCGTGCTCGGCAAGGGGTGGCTCAATGGCACCCAGTCGCATCTGGAATTCCTGCCGGAACGATCGACCGATTTCATTTTTGCAGTCTTCGGTGAGGAGTTCGGGCTGCTCGGCAACCTGGTGTTGATTCTTCTTTTCATGTTGGTGATCGGCCGCGGTCTGATCATCGCTGCAAACGCGCCGACGCTATTCGCGCGTTTGCTCGCCGGCGGGGTTTCCCTGACCTTCTTCACCTATGTGTTTGTGAACATGGGCATGGTGGGCGGCTTGCTGCCGGTGGTAGGTGTGCCGCTGCCGCTCATCTCCTATGGAGGCACTTCGCTGGTAACACTGCTGTTTGGCATCGGTTTGCTGATGAGCATTCGCACCCATCGCCGGCTGGTGCCGACCTGATCATGGCGTTGACGGCGGCACTGAGGTATTCCGCGGCGGTTCTCGCTGCGTCGCTGGTCGTCGCGGGATGCGGCTCTGCGCCAAAGAAATCGGGTGGCTATTACCTCGACGACGGCCCGGGCGGAACTCCCCCAGTCGATCTCGCCCGTGTGCCCGACGCAACACCGCGGGCCGAGCCGATCAGACAGGCAACGACCCGGCCCTACACCGTCAATGGACGCACCTACCGGCCCTTCGCCATGCACCGGTCGTATAAGGCGCGCGGCATGGCGAGCTGGTACGGCAAGCGCTATCACGGGCAGCAGACGGCGAGCGGCGAAACCTATGACATGTACTCAATGACGGCGGCCCACACGGTATTGCCGCTGCCGAGCTATGCAAGGGTGACCAACCTGGCCAACGGCCGCTCGGTCATCGTGAGGGTCAACGACCGCGGACCATTTCTCTCCGAGCGCATTATCGACGTGTCGTATGCGGCCGCGTACAAGCTGGGTTTCATCGATGACGGCAGCACCATGGTCGAGGTCGAGGCGATATTGCCGGAGGAGATCATGGTGACATCGGCGCCGATCACCGCCGCGACCGAACCGCCTCCGCGCGCCGGCTCGCTGAAACCGGGGAGAGCGGCATCTTTTTGCAGTTCGGAGCGTTTTCCGAAAGGGACAATGCGCAGGCATACATGCGGCAATTGCGTTCCGACGCCGCCTGGATGGGCGACTCGATCCACCTTTACAGGAGCACGAATCTCTACAGGGTTCACGCCGGACCTTATGAAAGCCGCGCGGCAGCCGATCTCGAGGCCAGCCGCGTATATCGTATGCTCGGTATTTCGCCCCTGATCATCAACAGATAAACAATCCACAACGGGAAGACGACGACGACATGAGAACGCTGATTTGCGGGTCGATCGCCTACGACACCATCATGGTGTTCGGCGACCGGTTCAAGAACCATATCCTGCCGGACCAGATCCACATTCTGAATGTGGCGTTCCTGGTTCCCGACATGCGGCGCGAGTTCGGCGGTTGTGCCGGCAACATCGCCTACAGCCTCAAGTTGCTAGGCGGCGATCCGCTGATCATGGCGACGGTTGGGGAAGACTATCAGCCATACGCCTATCGACTCGAGAAGATGCGTCTGCCGCAGGACCACATCCAACAGGTCAAGAACAGTTTTACGGCCCAGGCATTCATTACGACAGATCTCGATGACAACCAGATCACGGCGTTCCACCCGGGTGCGATGAGTTTCTCGCATCACAACCACATTGCCGATGCCAGGGACGTCGGTCTGGGCATCGTCGCGCCCGACGGCCGCGACGGCATGATCCAGCACGCGCGTGAGTTCGCCGAGGCAGGCATACCATTCGTGTTCGATCCCGGCCAGGGCCTGCCGATGTTCAACGGCGAGGAACTGCTCGAATTCATCAGGCTGGCCGACTATGTCGCGGCAAACGACTATGAAGCGAAGTTGATGCAGGAGCGTACCGGCAAGAGCGTTGCGGAACTGTCGCGCAAGGTCAAGGCGTTCGTTCAGACCCAGGGTGCGAACGGTTCGCTCATCTATGTCGACGGCAAGGAGATCAAGATCCCGTCAGTGCCGCCGGCGCAGATTGTTGATCCGACCGGTTGTGGCGATGCTTACCGCGCCGGCCTGCTTTATGGAATCTCCAATGGTCTCGACTGGGAGATCACCGGGCGCCTGGCATCCTTACTCGGGTCGATCAAGATTTCCCATCGCGGCCCGCAGAACCATACCTTTACGCGTGACGAGATTGGCGAAAGGTTTTCCGAAGCCTTCGGCATGACCTTGCCGTGATACTTTCCGTCCGACCTTGATTCATCCGGCTTGCAAGATCTTCCGCCGGCCGGCATTCATGCCGGTTGTGTGGGGTCGGGTAACGGTGCTCGGAGTTTGGGGCGTCGGTTTCGGGATGGCTGAACAGCGACGGCGTCTGCCCCGTTCCGCGCTGGCGTGTGCTCTGCCCGATGCGTTCTGAGCCGTGAGCGCCGAATCGTCCACGTCGATTCTGCAGCGGTGCGCGCGTTATCTGGGACTCGTCTTGCGGCTCGCGTCCGGGCTGCTTACCGTCGCCTTCCTGTTCCCCTTTTACGACCGTGCGCGCCGCTGGCGGGCCGTGCAGAAGTGGTCGCGCGGCGTGGTGCGGAGTGCTGGTGTGACGGTGAACGTGAAAGGGTCAGCGCCGAAACATGGCGCGCGGGTCATG
>LJTS01000193.1 GCA_001304425.1 Betaproteobacteria bacterium SG8_40 | reverse complement strand
ACGAAAAGCATGTCCGTCCCGGCGGCATGCTCAACCAGGGCATCCCGGCATTTCGCTTGCCGAGAGACATCATCTCGCGCGAGATCGGGCAGATCACCGCGCTCGGCGTCGAGATTCGCTGCGGGGTGGACGTCGGGCGCGACGTCGATGCCGAAGATTTGCTGGCAAGCCATGACGCGCTCGTTCTGGCGGCGGGTACGCTGCGTCCCAACATTCCAGCGGTCGCCGGCACGCGACTGGCGGGTGTGGAGCACGGGCTGCAGTTTCTGCTCGACGTCAACGAAAACGGACGCCGGAAGATTGGAAAACACGTTGCCGTGATTGGCGGCGGGTATACGGCGATGGATTGCGCGCGTACCGCGGTGCGGCTGGGGGCGCAGACAGCGGTCTATTACCGCCGCGGCCGCGAAGACATGGTTGTGCTGCCCGGCGAGGTCGACGAACTGCTCGCCGAGGGATCGGGTCTGCAAAACCAGTGCGCGCCGGTCGGCTTCGAAGGACATGAACTGGTGTCCGGCGTGAAGTTCGTGCGTACCGAAGCGGGGGAGGCCGACGGCAGGGGGCGGCGCGTACCGCGGGAAGTGCCGGGCAGCGAATTTCTCGCCAGAGCCGACAGCGTCATCTTGGCGACCGGGCAGTTCCCGCAAACCGCCTGGCTGGGCGCGGGATTCAAGTCCCGCATGGTCGCCGGGGATGGCTGGCTCAACAGCGGCACGGCTTGCCGGACCGCGCATGAAAAGGTTTTCGCGGCGGGAGACTTCGCACTTGGCGCTACCACGTTGATACAGGCCATCGGGCATGCGCGTGATTGCGCGAAGGCAGTCGACGAATACTTGACCGGCAAGGCGCGCATGCGAAGCATTGCGCGGGCGGACAAGCCGTTCCAGTCCAAGGGCGCCGGTGGCCGTACCACGGGGCGCACCGCCGGCATGAACATCATTCCGATTCACCCGATGCCGTCGCTGCCGCCCGATCAACGAACCGGCAACGCGGAAGTTGAAACGGGTTACGACAATGACACGGCCAAAGAGGCTGCCGGGCGTTGCTACCTGTGCCATTACAAGTTCGAGATCGTCGATTCGAAATGCGTGTTGTGCGACGAATGCCTCAAGGTGAAGCCGGTTCCCGGGTGTATTGTCGAAGCCGCCGGGGTGGAACGCGACGGTCTCGGGCGCATTACCGGTGTTCGCCCGGTTCAAAGCGGAGTGACCGATTCTCTCTACTACAACCGGCTCTGGATTGATCAGGACCAGTGCGTTCGTTGCGGGCAATGTGAAGCCGTGTGTCCGGTGAACGCGATCACGATCCAGAAAGTCAGCCGCATCGATGGCATTGCCTGATTGACGCCGGCAAGCTGTCGCCGCCCAGAGACTTTTCCGCAGCGCAGCTTTTCTTCCTTCAGGGCTGCGCATATACTTTTGGGCTGATGTGGAGGCCGCGCCTCTGGCCGGTCTCCCGGTAACAAAGCCGTAACTTTGTGCGGAGCAGAAATTGGCACTCATTCTGGCTGTTGACATGGCTGGCGTGCCGAGCAGGTGGTTGGTCGTCGAGGACGCAATTACCTATTACGCGCGGCATATGGTGGCGTGGTCGCTGGGCGATGTGGTAGCGACTTATCGCGGCGGTTACTCGCGCCTGACCGGCGACCGGTCGGAACTGTCGACACGCAGCATCATCTCGATCAAGGGCGCTGTCGACTTCAACAAACGCTCCCAGCAACCGCACCTTTCCAACGCAGCGTTGTTCTCCCGCGACCGGCACTTTTGTGCCTACTGTGGGAGCCGCTACCGGGAGAGGGATCTGTCGCGCGATCATGTCAATCCGGTACACGCCGGCGGCGAGGACCGCTGGATGAACGTGGTGACGGCATGCCGTTCGTGCAATATCCGCAAGGGCGGGCGCACGCCCGAGGCGGCCCACATGCCGTTGCTGTACCTGCCGTACGTCCCCAACCATTACGAGCATCTGATCCTGCAAAACCGCCGTATCCTGCAGGACCAGATGGAGTACCTGATGGCGAAAGTGCCAAGGTACAGCCGTCTTCACGGCTGAATTCGAAGAACTGGTACAGCCGTCTTCACGGCTGAACCCGAAGAACTGGTACAGCCGTCTTCACGGCTGAATTCGAAGAACTGGTACAGCCGTCTTCACGGCTGAACTCGAAGAACTGGTACCGCCGTCTTCCCGAACGGGGACCGATGAGCCGGGTTAGCTCACCCGGACAACGCGTCGCCTGCCGGCATCGGGGTTCGCCCGGATAGCCGCTTTGCGGTCGTGCAAACCTTCCGGCGCGACGGATGTCTGAGGTGTTAATCTTGTCGTACGTTTTCGGGACATGCGTACGGGCCGGGGCAGGGGGAGTACGCCGGACCTGCCGCGGGCTGTATAACGCGTGCCGATCGTTTAACCTGAACCGGTTCGTGATGCCGGCCAACGACTGATACGGAGTGACATTGTTCGATCTGAAAAGACATTTGGCGTTGTTTGCAATCGTGCTCGTCGTTGCCGGCTGCAAATCGAACCCGATTACGGGCCGTTCCCAGTTCTTGATGATTTCGGAAGAGACCGCGATCAGTCAGTCTGCCGAGGCTTATTCCGCGATGCTGGAACCGCTCGCCAAGGAAGGCAAGGTAAACAACGATGCGGCGACGCTGAAGCGGGTTGAAACCATCACCAGCCGGCTTGTAGCGCAGGCCATTGCGTATCGCCCGGAAACCGAGACATGGGATTGGTCGGTGCGGGTGATTGACGAGCCTGAAACGGTCAATGCCTGGTGCATGGCCGGCGGGCGCATGGCGATCTACACCGGATTGATCGACAAACTCAATGCGACCGACGACGAAATTGCCCAGGTGATGGGACACGAGATCTCGCACGCATTGCTGTCGCACACCGCCGAGAAGATGTCGCGCGCAATTGCATTGCAACTGGGCATCATCACGGTCGCGGCCACCCAGTCCAACGACACCGAAGGCCGGCTGATTACCCAGGGAGCGGCAATGGCCGCGGTGGTCGCGCTCGAGTTGCCCAACAGCCGCACGGCGGAAAGCGAGGCGGATGTCGTCGGGATAGAAATTGCTGCCAAGGCTGGCTACGATCCGCGCGCCGCTGTGACGCTGTGGAACAAAATGGCCGAGGTCGGGGGCAGCGGCGATTCGCGGTTCGATTTTCTGTCGACCCACCCGGCGCCGGTCAAGCGCATGGAAACGTTGCGGGATCTGGAGTCGCAAATGATGCCCTATTACCAAGACAAATCACCGCGCCCGACGTTTCCGATCAACGTATCGAACGGCGCTGCGAAGTAGCTCCGCCAGCGGCGCACCGGCGTGGCAGCACGATTGGACTGCCGCGCGCCAAAGGCGACGCCCCTCCCGGGTTGTGCGGTCTCGCTGGCACGATGCGGGTGTCACCGCCGGATTCAAACTCCGGTCGACTTGCCGGACCGCGTGGCAGCAGTACGACCGACATGCGATATCCTCTGTCGCAAACACCAATCGCCACCTGGAAACACACAGATGAAATCAACCATAGACATTGAATTTCCCGGCTCGCACGGTCTCACGCTCGCGGCAAGGCTGGACTTGCCCCAGGGTGCGCCGATTGCATACGCGTTGTTTGCCCACTGTTTTACCTGTTCGAAAGACAGCAAGGCGGCCTCCTACATCAGCAGCTCACTCGCGGCGGCAGGAATTGGGGTGCTGCGCTTCGATTTCACCGGGCTTGGCGGCAGCGAAGGGGATTTCTCCAACACCGGCTTCACTTCGAATGTCGACGACCTGGTGGCCGCCGCCGATTTCCTGCGCGCCGAATACGAGGCGCCGAAGCTGCTGGTTGGCCACAGCCTTGGCGGTGCGGCAGTTCTGGCGGCTGCTACGCGTATCGATGAAGCCGTAGCGATTGCCACCGTCAACGCGCCGGCTGACCCGGCCCATGTGATCCGCAATTTCGGATCGTCGCTCGAGGAAATCGAGTCAACCGGTGAAGCGAAAGTCTCGCTGGGAGGGCGGCCCTTCGTTATCCGAAAGTCCTTTGTCGACGATGCCCGTTCCCAAAATCTCAAGCACGTCCTGCCGAATCTGCGCCGCGCCTTGCTGGTAATGCATGCGCCGCGCGACAAGATCGTTGACATCTCCAATGCCCAGGAAATTTTTATCCCGGCCAAACACCCCAAAAGCTACATTTCGCTTGACGATGCCGACCATCTGCTGAGCCGGCGCGACGATGCCCTGTACGCCGGAATGGTGATGGCGGCGTGGGCGGCCCGCTACCTGCCGCCGAGAGTCGATCCGCAGTCACGGCAAGGCGGAAGGGCGGACGTGGTGGTCACCGAGTCCGGTGACGGGAAGTACGCGCAGACAATCAACGTCGGCCGTCACTGGTTGCGTGCCGACGAGCCGCAGTCCGTCGGCGGCGATGACAGTGGTCTGACGCCTTATCAGTTGTTGTCGGCTTCCATTGGTGCGTGCACGTCGATGACGATACGCATGTATGCCGACCGGAAAAAGTGGCCGCTTGGACGGATTTCGGTTCGTGTGCATCACGAAAAAATCCACGCAAAGGATTGCGCCGAATGCGAGAACAAGGAGGGACGGGTCGACCGCATCGAGCGCGAGATCGAAATTGAAGGCGAACTGACAACGGAACAGCGAGAGCGGGTATTGGAAATCGCCGACAAATGCCCGGTGCACCGGACGCTGCACTCGCCGGTGATCGTCACTTCGAGACTGGTCTAGCCGGTCGAACGAATAAACGTTCCGGGACAGGGCGGCAATCGGTGAAGCTCGCGGTCAAGGTCGTACCCGGTTCGTCGCGGGACGACATTGCCGGCTGGCTTGGCGGCGAACTGAAGATCCGCGTCCGGCAGGCGCCGGAGGCGGGCAAGGCCAACGATGCGGTGAGGCGCTTGCTCGCAAAGGCGCTGCAACTTCCGCTCAGCGACATCCGGATCGTTTCCGGTTCTGCGTCGCCGCGCAAGACCATCGAGATCAGCGGTCTGGACGAGAAAGAGTTGCGTTCGAGGCTGCCGTCAGTCGGCCGCTAGCGCGCCGCCGCGAACTTGCTGGAACCACGCACCCGCCGCCACCGGACGCGGGATGATGTACAAGGCCGGGAGCAATCTCATCCGGCCGGAAGCGCCGCGGCGATCCGGCCGGGTGTCGCGTTACTTCGGCAATCGCTTGAACATTTCCGTGACGACGTAGTTCAGTCGCAGTTTGGCGACTTCGTCACCCTCGTTCTGAAGTTCGGCGACCGCCACTGCGGCCCAGGTAACGATTTCCGTGTTGGCGTCCATTAACGCGATAACCAACGCGCCCTCCGGAACATTCTCCAGTACGCTGACTTTCTTCTCCGGGTCGTCCTTGAACTTCATCATCGCCATGTCGACGCCCAGTGCGTAAGCGACCAGCATGTCCGGATTTGCGCGGGTTTCTGATTTTCCGAGCTTGCGAAGCTCCCGGCTGATGAGGAATTCGATCTCGGCGTCGGCATCGAATCCGGGCGGCTCCCACTTGCCTTCGGGATCGTTGAGAATTTCTGCGGATCCCAGCATCGCGTAAGTCTTGTACCCGTTGAAATTGATCGTCGGGTCCGCTTCCGCTTCGATCCGGATATCGTCCTTCGGAAACGTTGCGCAGCCCGCTACCAGCAGGCCCAGCATCATGATGAGGGCAAGAGAAAATTTCTTCACTGACATCTCCTTTGATTGCGTAGTCGAGCCGGGCTGCATCTCAGCCCGAAGCGTCGTGATTATACCCGCATCGCCTCGCGGAAACTCCGGTTCTCTGGCGGGACAGGGGCGGGCGGATGTCACTCTGCGACGGTCGCCCCGGCAATGGCGTCGAG
>LJTS01000192.1 GCA_001304425.1 Betaproteobacteria bacterium SG8_40 | reverse complement strand
CCGCCTTTCAGAGAGCACATGACCAGAGACAATCCATTACCTGTATCATGATGGATATTGATCATTTCAAGTCGTTCAATGACCATTTCGGCCACCAGGTCGGTGACGAGGTTCTCAAGGTCACGGCGCAAATTCTAACCGGTGGTGTTCGCAGTCACGATGTATTGTGCCGCTACGGTGGCGAAGAGTTTTGCATCGTCATGCCACGTACCGGCGGTGAGGAAGCTGCGCGCGTTGCGGAGCAACTCAGGGTGACAATCGAATCGCGTGCAGCAAAGAACGTTCGAGGGCTTCGGGATGTGAACATCACGGCCAGCTTCGGCGTCTGCGAATTTTCACAGCACAAGACCTGCGAGGACCTGATACGTGATGCCGACCAGGCGTTATACCTGGCGAAGGAAGAAGGCAGGAATCGCGTCAAGTTGCATAAGCCAACCTTGCAGGCGGTAACGGCATAGCCTGCCCGGCCGTTGGGCGCAGCGCCGCCTGCCGCTCCTTGCTTGTTGTGCTACCGATGCGAGTACATCATCTTGCCGGGCACGTTCAATCGAGCCCTCAACACCGTGGCGGAACCTGATTCGGTAATGTAGAGCTCATTAGGGTCGGTTACCCCGAAGGCAAGATTGGTGGTGTGAAGCCCGGCGCAAGAATTGATCCGATGCCGCGGTTCGCCTTTTGCGTCCATCACCCAGATTGCACCGAACCCGACGTGTGCGACGAGTAACCCGCCTTGCTCGTCCAGCGCGAGTCCATCGGGACCAATGCCGCCGGACAATTGAATGTGAATCCCGACCTTGGTGACGTCTCCGTTGTGATTGAACGGCAGTCTCCACACGCTGTTAGCGCGTGTAACGGCAACATACAGAGCCGTTTCGTCCAGATTCATCACCAGCCCGTTAGGGCTCGGCACGTTGTCGATCAAACAGGTCAGTTTTCCGCTGTTACTGAGCCGGAAAACGCGTCCAGTAGGATCGTGCAAGCCGGTTAGTCCCTGATCGGTGAAGTAGAGGTCGCCGTTCGCCGCGAAGAACAGGTCGTTGACGGCTTTGAACCGCTCCAGGTTGGCGCGCTCCAGATATGGCGTAACTTTGCCGTTCACGGGGTCCAGCAACATGATGCCGTTCTTGTAGTCGGCAATGAATATGCGTCCGTCCTGATGGATCTTCAGGCCGTTCGGCCAGCCGTCGTAATCGGCGATGATGTTGAACTCACCACTGTCGCTAACGGTGTAAATCCGGCCGGTTACCACGTCGACGCAATAAAGCCTGCCTTCCCGGTCAAAGGACGGGCCTTCGAGCAGTGAGCGCGCCGGCATCCCCTGCGGTTGCCCGTTGATCCATTCGTTCGCTTCGCCCGGCTTGAGTTTCAATTCTTCGGGGAGTTTCGCGAATACGCTGGTCTCGATTTCTGCGGGGGATACGAACAAGGTCCTGTCCTCTTTTGGGTGTGCTTTTTATATTTAACCGGGTGGCGCGTGGCCTCGTTGCGCGGAAAATCAGACGATCGCTGGGGCCGGCAAGTGACGTGGTCCGAAACGCGTCATTTTTCTTCCTTGCACGGGTATGCCTCTCGCAAAGCGCTCTCCAGCAGCAATCCCGCGCTCCAGTCAAGATTGTCAGGATGGCTTTCAAGATAACGAACAAAGAGGGTAACCAGTGCCGTGCGGTTGGCGTCCCTTGGTACGCAGAGATGCCCGAAAATGCTGTCGATGTTTTCTTCCCGATGATGAAACGCGTGCCATAGTTCCGCGGCGTGATGGCCAGCGGCAAACCCATCAATAAACCCGGTGCACACGCCGCGCTCGAAGTCCCGCACTGAATCGTCGTTGGCGACTTTGCAGTACTTCAGCATCTCGGCGCCGGTGAAGCTTCCTTTCAGATAGGCCTCATCCGCGGCAACTGCAACTGCTGTCGTCAGCATCGTGGCGAGGAAGGCCGCCAATTGGATCAAACGTCCTGGCCGGGCCATCAGAACCCCGTTCCCGTGAATGCGCTGGTGGCTGGCGGCGAGAGCATGGGAGTGTAATCGCGGTCGTTGCGCTGATTCGTTTGTTCAAGCCCTCCACAGAATCCTGACGGCATCGAATATCCCCGGATAACAAAAGCTGACAAAGTCATGCGCCCTTGCTGTCATCTGCTTGCGCCGGTGCGCGGTCGCGCCGCGCGATGAAACGCCCGCCGCCAAGCTTGCCGTCGCGATACTTGCTGACAAAGAAAGCGTAGGCGTCATCCCACTCCCGGGAGCGCTCTGCGCCAAAATGCCGTTCTGTTTCCTTTCCAAGGCTGCGGTACATGGCCAGCCGATCTTCGAGAACGCGCTTCCATATCTCGCTCAAGTCATCGTGTTCGAGCAGTGTGCAACCACTTTTCTCGAGCAATTTTGCGTAGCCGTTCAGTGTTTCGAGATCGGGAAACGTCATCTCGCTGCGCAAACGCCGCATGTCGGGTTTGCTGAGTTTGTCGGTGCGCAGGATATCGGTGAACGCGATGACTCCGCCGGGCTTTACGACGCGCGCGCATTCTGCAATCAGGCGTGGTTTGTCGGGCACATGGCACCACGCTTCCTGGCCAATGACGACATCGAATCTGTTATCCGGGAAGGGCATCTCAAGGGCGTTGCCATGTACAAAGTCAACCAGGCCTTCGAGGCCGACCATCGCGGTGAGTTTTATTGCGCTGTGATACCGGCTTTCGGTGAAATCGATACCGGTGACCTTGCAGCCGATGCGATGTGCGAGATAGCGAGCCGGCCCGCCCATGCCGCTGCACACGTCGAGTACGTGGTGATCCTTGCGGATGCCGGCCTTCGCCGCGAGCACGTCATTTGCCTGCAATCCGCCGAAATGGTCCTGATCGTGGTCCTTCAGCACTTCCTCGGTCAGGGACGTCATGTCAACCTGGCGCGCTTGCAGGGCGCGCAGGATTTGCTCCTCATTGATCGGGTGCGTGTCGTAATACGTGACTACAGTGGAGAGGTGTTCCTTGTGTTCCGCCATGACAGGTTCTAGCCTCCGAAGCCGTTGGCGACGCGCAGGTCGATCAGATTGGGTTGGCCGCTTGCAATCGCTTCCCTCAATACCCCGGAAAAGTCCTGTGGCGCTTCGACGCGCCGGGAAGGAACGCCCATCGAACCCGCGAGGCCGACGAAATCGATGTCGGGGTCTGCAATGTCCATTCCGACAAACCGGTCGGTTTTTCGAAACGAAACGAGCCTTTCCTTGAGAATGCGATAGCCGCGGTTGTTCGGAATGACGTAGGTAATCGGCAGCTTGAGGTGTGCCGCGGTCCATAGTGCCTGAATGCTGTACATGGCGCTGCCGTCTCCGACAACGGCAACCACTGGCCTGTCAGGCAACGCAAGTGAAATCCCGATCGCCCCCGACATCGCGAAGCCGATGCCACCCGACGCCAGCCCGAAGTAGCATTGATGGTCATTCAGGCGCAAGTAGTCGAGCAACTTGAAGGTCGAGCTCAGTCCTTCCTCGACGACGACCGCATGCTTTGGCACCGCCTCTGCGATTGTCATGACCATGAACTGAGGATCAACAGGCGTGGTGTTCGCGAGCTTGACTGTTTGCTCGACAAGTTGCGCGCGGCGCACCTCCCAGTTGTGCTTCCCGATTTCTTCAAGGCGGGCGTCCGCGTCGCTGCGTTGCTGCGCTGTCATTCTCTCGCGCAACAGCGCGTTCAGCGAACGAAGGGTCTCGCGCACGTTGGCCTTCACAGCGATCTCGGCCGGGTAGTTTTTTCCGAGCTCCCAGTCGCGTTCCGAAATCTGTACGATCGGCATCCCCTCCGGCAGCGGGTCAATCTTGCTGTGCACGGACATCCTCAGTACGTCTGCGCCCAGGCAAATCAGCAGGTCGTAATCCTCGAGCCGTGCGCGAACCTGAGCCTGATTTCGGTTGAGTGCGCCCAGAAAGGCCCGGTGCCCGCTGCGGAAATGCGCGGCGTATGGCACCGTTTGCTGCATCACGGCAGCACCGAGGACCTCGGCAAACTCGGCTGCTTCATCGAGTGCGTCGCGGGTGGCGAGTTCGTGCCCGGCAATCACGAGGGGCTTGCGTGACTCCAGCAAGCGCCTGGCGAGTTTGTCGAGCGAGTGGCCTGCTGGCCGCACGTCAAAGTCGACTCGTGTCGGCTGGCTGAGATCGAGACAAGCCGTTGCATCCAGCACATCACCCGGCAGACTCAGGAACACCGGGCCGGTAGGGGGCGTCAGCGCCACCTTGGCGGCGCGCCGGATGATGCGCGGCAGGTCCTCGACCCGGTTGCATTCGACGGCCCATTTGACCAGCGGCTGTGCGATCGGCACCAGCGGGTCGTAGAGCAGAGGCTCTGTCAGTCCGTGCCCCTGTTCCTGTTGTCCTGCTGTCAGCAGCACCGGCGAGCCATAGAACTTGGCGTTGAAGAGCGAGCCCATGGCATTGCCCAGACCCGGGGCAACGTGGACGTTCGCCGCTGTCAGCCGGCCCGATGCGCGGGCATAGCCGTCCGCCATCCCCAGTGCGACTCCTTCCTGTAGTCCCAGCACGTAGCGGACTTTGGATTGCGCTCCAATCGCTTCCATGATGGCGAGTTCGGTTGTACCGGGATTTCCGAACAGATATTCGACACCTTCCGAGGCGAGCAGATCGACAAATGCGGTATAGCCGGTCGTTGATGGTCTTGTTAGCGGCTGATCCATTTCTGTTTGACCCCGATGGGTGGTTGACTTCGATGTGCCTGTGCGCCGATGCGTGTGCGCATGGACGATTCTCCTCGCGGATTTACACAGACAGGGTAATCCGGTTCGCCCGACTGCCGACACGGTGCCAAATCGGGACCGACTGCGCAAGCTCAAATGCCTCGCACGTGAGCGCTTACTCACGGATTTCCGTCTATGGATATCAAACATACGGTAAATGGCAGGCATTCGCGTCCTGCCAGGCATCCTTGGACGCGATCGCTGAATCGCTCAGTTCGCGGGCAGCTGCAGTTCGACCAGGGCGCCGCCGAGCGCGCTCTTCGCAATGCGTACGTTGCCGCCG
This sequence comes from Betaproteobacteria bacterium SG8_40, assembly GCA_001304425.1. Classification (GTDB taxonomy): domain Bacteria; phylum Pseudomonadota; class Gammaproteobacteria; order Burkholderiales; family Eutrophovitaceae; genus SG8-40. Next base: position 820 of record LJTS01000192.1, on the reverse strand, counting down.
TAAGCGCGCACGATCTCCCGTACGACGGACAGGCCGATGCCGTGTCCCGGCACTGACTCGTCTGCGCGTGCGCCGCGTGCGAACACACGCGCGACGTCGCGATCATTGATGCCTGGACCGTCGTCTTCGAAACCAAGCCGCAGGTATCCATTCCCGCTGCTCGCGGAAATGCGTACCGTCCCGCGGCACCACTTGCAGGCATTCTCTACAAGGTTTCCAAGCACTTCCGTGAGATCGCCCTCGTCGCCGCGGAAGCGCAGGTCATCGGCAATGTCCACGCGAACATCCAGTAATTTGTCCGAATAGACTTTCCTTACTGCGGCAACGACGCGTTCAGCTGCCGGACGCAGCGCCACGGGTGCGCCAATTGTTCCCCTCCCGGAAGCGGCGGCGCGCTGCAGGTGGTAGCCGATAATGCGGTCCATTTGTTCGATCTGTTCCTCGATGGCTTTGGCGTCACCCGAAAAGTGTTGCCGCGCGGTGCCGCGGACCACGGCCAGCGGGGTTTTCAGACTGTGCGCAAGGTCGGCGAGCGCATCCCGGTAACGCTGCTGCTGTTTTCGCTCGTGGGAAAGCACGGCATTCAGATTATCCGCGAGGCGTTGCACTTCGTTCGGGTAGTGCCCGGTGATCTGCTGTTGTTCACCCTGTTCCAGGCGATTCAATTCATCGGACACCTTGCGCAATGGCGCAAGCCCCCAGCGCAGCGCCGCCCACTGCGAGACCAGAAGCAGTACCGCCATAGTCGCCAGCCATGCCCACAAACTGCGCCGGTAAAGTCCGAGTTGCTCTTCATAGGCGCCCGAGTCCTCGATAACGG
>LJTS01000191.1 GCA_001304425.1 Betaproteobacteria bacterium SG8_40 | reverse complement strand
GCCAGTCCGTATCGGGGGCTGAACGCCTCGCGCATCGTGTACAGGGGGCTGGTGCCGATGTCGCCGAAAACGACACCAATGGCGGCGATCGTGAGCGCGAACGTGCCTTGTTTCGCCGCGTCCTTACCTGAGGTATTCATCTACTTGTTATGCGAACGTTCGCGGTAAAGAGCGTAACGTTACGACACGTCAGCCACCGTGCGCCCGGTGCCGACAACGTAATACGAAAATAGCCATCGGTTATGATCGCAGATCAGGAAGAGAGGCAATCGGAATTGTGTCGCGCCCGTGCCCTGGCGGCGGCTACCTTTCGATGAATTGAATGATGAATTGAATGTTGTAGCGCAACATTTTATACCCGGGAGTTCCCAGTGACCAAGCACAGGATACAGACGAGCGACGCACCGCAAGCGATCGGCACGTACTCGCAAGCGATAGAGGCAGGTGGGGTGGTTTACCTGTCAGGCCAAATCGGCCTTGACCCGGGCACCATGGAACTGGCCGACGGGTTCGAGGCACAGGCGCACCAGGTGTTTTCCAACTTGCGTTCGGTTGCCGCCGCGGCTGGTGGCGGTCTCGATGATGCAGTGAAACTCACCGTGTATTTACTCGACCTGGGGAATTTCGCCCGGCTGAACGAGATCATGGCGGGTTATTTCACTGAACCGTATCCGGCGCGTTCAGCCGTGGGTGTGTCGCAGTTGCCCAAGGGTGCGCTGATCGAGATCGATGCCGTTCTCGTGCGCCAGTAGCGACTGACGCCCGTTGAGTACGCTGGCGCGGACGCGAAGCAAGTCGCCAATGGCAACGCCCGGAGCGAAGACCACCGCATCGAAAGCCGGGAATGTTTCGAGCCGGCCGGGTACCGGGCGCAAGAGAACCGGAAAGGTGCGGGAAAAAAAGCGTAGTGCTGCGGAAACGGTTCCGGCGAGCCCGTCTGCCGTTGCCGAATCACTCGCGTTTGCCACGCCCGCCATTCGAGAGCGACTGGCGCGACTCGGCGTGCGCAGGCTCGCCGACCTGGTGCTGCATTTGCCGCTGCGTTACGAGGATGAAACGGAGCTTGTTCCGATCGCGCGGGCAATTTCGGGAGCCAGTGTGCAAGTCGAAGGCACCGTCATCGAAACAAGGATCGAGTTTCGACCTCGCCGGCAGTTGCTGTGCCGGATTGAAGATGCCAGCGGCACTCTCACCATGCGCTTTTTCAACTTTTATCCGAGTCAGCAAAAAGCGCTGGCCCGCGGAGCAAAGGTGCGCCTGGTCGGTGAAATCCGCCGCGGGCTATTCGGAGCGGAAACGATTCATCCGCGTTACCGGATTTTGCGGGCGGATACGCCGTTGCCCGAATCGCTCACGCCGGTGTACCCGACTACCGCCGGCTTGTCACAGGACAGCATAAAGAAAATCGTTGCCCGCGCCTTGGGTGAAACAGATTTGTCGGAAACGCTGCCTGAAGAGGTGCGCAAGCGACTTGATCTGCAGCCTTTCGAGGCGTCGGTCCGCATGCTTCACAATCCGCCGCCAGAAGTGGCAGCGGCTTCGCTGCAAGAGCGGTCTCACCCCGCGTGGCAGCGGCTGAAGTTCGACGAGTTGCTGGCGCAGCAGCTTTCGATGCGCCTGCACTATCAGCGGCGCAGCCGGATCAGGGCTCATCCGTTGCGTAAGTATGGCGAACTGCCACGCCGCCTTGCGCGCAAGCTGCCGTTCACTCTGACCGCTGCCCAGTCGCGGGTGCTGGATGAGATACGCGCGGACCTGGTGCGATCGCAACCGATGCAGCGCCTGCTGCAGGGCGATGTCGGTAGCGGCAAGACGATTGTTGCGGCATTGGCTGCATTGCAGGCTGTCGAGTCCGGATTTCAGGTTGCGGTGATGGCGCCGACCGAAATCCTCGCTGAGCAGCACTATCGCAAGTTCCTGCACTGGCTCAAGCCGCTGGGCATCGATGTCGTTTGGCTGTCGGGTAGTCTCAGAAAGAACGAGCGCGAGCGCGCAATGGAGCAACTGGCCAGCGGCGACACCAAGCTCTGTGTCGGCACCCACGCGTTGTTCCAGGAGCAGGTGGTGTTCCGCAATCTTGGCCTGGCCATTATCGACGAGCAGCATCGCTTTGGTGTGCGGCAACGGCTTATGCTGCGAATGAAAGGCGGCGACGAGAAGACTCAACCACACCAGTTGATGATGAGCGCGACGCCAATTCCGCGCACGCTGGCGATGAGCTTTTACGCCGATCTGGACGTGTCGGTGATCGACGAACTGCCGCCGGGGCGCACGCCGGTGGTGACCAAGCTGGTGGCGGACTCGCGCCGTGACGAAGTGCTGGCCAGGGTTCGGGAAGCTTGTGCCGGCGGCAGCCAGGCATACTGGGTGTGCCCCTTGATTGAAGAGTCCGAGGCGCTGCAACTGCAAACGGCTATCGATACCTACGAGCGAGTGCAGCTCGAGTTCCCGGAGTTGAAGACCGGGCTGGTGCACGGACGCATGCGCGCCGCCGAGAAAGCGGGCGTGATGGAGGCGTTCCAGTCGGGAGAGATCCAGTTGCTGGTTGCCACGACCGTCATCGAGGTTGGTGTCGACGTGCCGAACGCCTCCTTGATGGTGATAGAGCATGCCGAGCGCATGGGGTTGTCGCAGTTGCATCAACTACGCGGGCGGGTCGGACGCGGCGCGCGCTCCAGTGCATGCATCCTGTTGTACCAGGGCCCGTTGTCGGAGACCGCGCGCGAGCGGCTCAGGATCATTTACGAAAACAACGACGGGTTCGAAGTGGCGCGGCTTGACTTGCACTTGCGCGGACCGGGTGAAATTCTGGGTGCCCGGCAATCGGGGGTACCGATGCTGCGGTTTGCAGACCTGGAGCAGGACGTCAAGTTACTCGAAGCTGCGCGTGACGTCGCCACCGTACTGGTTGCTTCGCGGCCGGACCTGGTCGAACGGCATCTGGAGCGCTGGCTCGGCGGGCGGCAGGACTATCTGCGTGTTTGAGAGCAAAAGCCCATTGTCTGCGCGTGCCCGGTCCGAGGCCGGGATTGAGACGGAGGAAAGTCCGAAAGTGAAACAATGCCGATAATGGCTTGCAGCAGGTTTGATTCGGCCAGCGGCCAGCGGCCAGGCATGTGCAAAGCGGTCGGAGCGGCGCCTGCTCAAGTCACGCAGGGTGCCCGCAAGGTATGAAATTCTCCGATCGACTGCTGGCTTATGCACGGCTGGTGCGCCTGGACAAACCGATAGGTACGCTGCTCCTGTTGTGGCCTACCTTGTGGGCATTGTGGTTGTCTTCTGACGGCAGACCGGACTGGAACATCGTGGCGATCTTTGTCGCGGGAACGGTGCTGATGCGCTCGGCAGGCTGCGCCATCAACGATTTCGCCGACCGCGAATTCGATCCTCACGTGGAGCGTACGCGCGAGCGGCCGCTGGCGGCTGCCGTCATCAAACCCTGGGAGGCATTGGGAGTCGCAGCGTTTCTTTCGCTTGTCGCGTTCGTGCTGGTTCTGCAATTGAACCTGCTCACCATCGCGCTGTCGTTCCCCGCGCTTTTTCTCGCAGCGAGTTATCCGTTCACCAAGCGTTTTCTGGCGCTGCCCCAAGCCTACCTCGGGGTCGCCTTTGGATTTGGCATACCGATGGCTTACGCTGCGCAGAACGGCGAGGTTCCATGGGTTGCCGTAGCCGTCTTGCTGGCCAACGTTTTCTGGGCGGTTGCCTACGACACCGAGTACGCGATGGTTGATCGAAACGATGATGTGAAGATCGGCATCCGCACCTCGGCAATACTGTTTGGCCGCTACGATGTTGCCATGGTGATGGCGTTCCACGCCTTGTTCGTCGCGACACTTGCCTTGGCCGGATGGTCCGAAGGGCTGGGTCCGGTTTTCTTCGCCGGCATGGTGCTGACGGCGCTGCTCGCCGCGTCGCAGTACTGGATGATTCGTGATCGGTCGCGCGACGGGTGTTTTCGTGCTTTTCGGCAAAACAACTGGGTGGGCGGCGTGGCATTCGCAGGGATTGTCGCCGACTACAGTATGCTGGCCATGTCCTGAGCCACGGCACGCGAACAGGGACCGACTGCATCAGGGTTGTCCGGGCCGTCGATTCGTCGTGCCGGGATCTCGGATGAACCTTCGATGACTGTACCTACGGATAGCCATTCAATGATTATGAAGTATCGAGACCTGCGCGAGTTTCTGAACGCGCTCGAAAAACAGAATGATCTGCGGCGCGTTACGGCGCCGGTGTCGCCAGTGCTGGAAATGACGGAAATCTGTGACCGGGTGCTCAGGCAAGGTGGGCCGGCCGTGGTATTCGAAAACACCATCGGCCATGACATGCCGGTGCTGGCTAATCTGTTCGGCACACCCCGGCGCGTTGCCCAGGCGATGGGCCGCGCTTCCACCGACGAGTTGCGAGAAGTCGGCAAGTTGCTCGCGTTTCTGAAAGAACCTGAGCCGCCGCAAGGCGTTCGCGATGCGTTTGGCAAGTTGCCGCTGTTGAAGCAGGCGCTGTGGGACATGGCGCCGAAGGAGGTATCCGGTCCCGCCTGTCAGGAAATCGTGGTCGAAGGCAATCACGTCGATCTCGGGCGGCTGCCGATCCAGACCTGCTGGCCCGGGGATGCCGGCCCGCTGATCACCTGGGGGCTCACCGTCACGCGAGGCCCGCGGAAAAAACGGCAGAACCTCGGCATCTACCGGCAGCAGGTGGTTGGCCGCAACAAGGTGATCATGCGCTGGCTTGCGCATCGCGGCGGCGCCCTCGATTTCCGGGATCATTGCGAAGCGAACCCGGAACAACCTTTCCCGGTTGCGGTGGCGTTGGGTGCCGACCCGGCGACCATACTGGGCGCCGTGACGCCGGTGCCCGATGCGCTGTCGGAGTATCAATTCGCGGGCTTGTTGCGCGGCTCGCGCACTGAACTGGCGAAATGCGCGGGATCCGACCTGCGCGTGCCGGCGTTCGCGGAAATCGTTCTCGAGGGCGTGATTCATCCCGGAGAAACGGCCGTCGAAGGCCCGTTTGGAGACCATACGGGCTATTACAACGAGGAAGATACATTCCCCGTATTCACCATCGACCGCATGACGATGCGCCGCAACCCGATCTATCACTCGACGTATACGGGCAAGCCGCCGGATGAACCGTCGGTGCTCGGTGTGGCGCTGAACGAAGTGTTCGTGCCGTTGTTGCAAAAGCAATTTCCGGAAATCGTCGACTTCTATCTTCCTCCGGAGGGATGCTCCTACCGGGTCGCGGTCGTCAGCATGCGCAAGCAGTATCCGGGACACCCGAAGCGCGTGATGTTTGGCATCTGGTCGTTCCTGCGCCAGTTCATGTACACGAAGTTCATCATTGTCGTCGACGAGGACGTGGATGCACGTGACTGGAAAGAGGTGATCTGGGCAGTCTCGACGCGTACCGACGCGGCGCGCGATCTTCTGGTGGTGGAAAATACGCCGATCGACTATCTGGATTTTGCCAGTCCGGTGTCCGGCCTCGGATCGAAGATGGCTATCGACGCGACCAACAAGTGGCCGGGAGAAACCTCGCGGCAATGGGGTAAGCCGATTGTGATGGACGCCGGGGTCAAGGCGCGCGTGGACGCCATGTGGGGCGAACTCGGTCTGTAGGGCGAGCAGACCGAACCGGCCATGATGCCCGCTTCGTCGGCGAACCGGTCCCTGTGAGAAGGGCGTGCTGGCAAGTCGGGTGCCGCGGCCCTGGTCCTGGACGGTTCGCCCCGCAGGGGGTGTCAACGGAAACCGGTGCAGGGCGTTATCGACGCATATGCAGTGGATTCTGATTCCGGGACGGGGTCACGCTGCGTAAACGGCACCAGCGCTCGAAAGGTCGTTAGAATAGCGGACG
>LJTS01000190.1 GCA_001304425.1 Betaproteobacteria bacterium SG8_40 | reverse complement strand
CACCGTCAATGACATCGCGCCGCGATTTCCTGAACGGTTCGGTAAACCATCGTTCCAGCGTGCTCTCTACCACCCCCGCCATGCCGTTCTCGGTGGCCGTCTTGATCCGCCCCGCCCACACCGGCGCGAGTTCCGGCGGCATGCGGCTGGAGGTATCGCACAGGACCAGCGAGCGGAACGTCCCCGGATATTTCAGTTCGAACATCATGCCGATCATGCCGCCCATCGAAAGACCGACCCAATGCGCCTTTTCGACGCCGGCCTCGTCGAGCAACCCCCTGGCGTCCTCCACCAGCTGGTCAAGCGTGTACTCGCCTTTCGGCGCGTCGCTCTTGCCGTGACCGCGGGTGTCGAACGCCAGCACCCGATGACTGCCCTTGAGCAAATCGATCTGCGCATCCCACATGTGCAGATCGCAGGCCAGCGAATGGCTGAGCACGACCCATGGCCCGCTCTGTCCGTGAATCTCGTAATGTAGTTCGATGCCGTTTGTTTTTGCTTTCATTGCCCGCTCCCCCTGAATGGCCGAAGTATAGCGCCACGGTGTAACATTCGCGCAGCGGCCGGAGTTGCTTGCACTGACCGGACGGGATTCAGACAACATACAAACGATGGCGAGCAATAGCCGGTGACGCAGAGCCCGTGGGGCAAAACGCATCGTGCGGCCGGGCAAACGGCAGCCAGGGCATTGCGGCACATCGTGGAGACGGGAGGAACAGGTGAGAACAGTTCAGTTTGCGGGCCGCGACGGCGCGCGCCGCGTCGCCGTCGTATCCGATGACGGCAATTCACTCGAGGTAGTGCGCGGAGCGCGCCGGCTCTACGAACTGGCGCAGGAGGCGATCCGGAGCGGCGCTTCTCTCGAGTCCGTCATCGCTGGCCGCGTGGGCGACGAGCGCGAAGACTACGCAGCCGCCATCCGGGAAAAACGCCTTTTCGTGCCCTTCGACCATCCCGACCCCTATCACAACCTGGTGACAGGTACCGGACTGTCGCATCTGGGCAGCGCCGCCGCGCGCGATGCGATGCACGCCAAGATGCAGGCCGAGGAGAACCAGCTCACGGACTCGATGAAGATGTTCAAATGGGGGCTGGAAGGCGGCAAGCCGGGCAAGGGAAAAATCGGCGTCGCGCCCGAGTGGTTCTACAAGGGCGACGGCAGTTGCCTTGTCGCGCCCGAACATGAACTCGAACTGCCGACTCACGCGCTCGACGGCGGCGACGAAGTGGAAGTCGTCGGCATCTATGTGGCGGGGGACGACGGGCGCATCTACCGTGCCGGGTTCGCGCTCGGCAACGAGTACTCGGACCACGTGATGGAGCGGCAGAATTACCTCTACCTCGCGCACTCGAAGCTGCGCCAATGCTGCTACGGGCCCGAACTGTTACTGGGGAATTTGCCCGCGCACGTCACCGGCCATGCGCGCCTGCGGCGCGGCAGCGAAACGATATGGGAGCGCGACTGGCTGTCCGGCGAGGACAACATGTGCCACTCGATCGCCAATCTCGAACATCATCATTTCAAGTACGGCATATTCCGCCGGGAAGGCGACGTTCACGTGCATTTCTTTGGCGCCGCCACCGGCAGTTTCACCGACAAGGTCGAAACCCGGCCCGGCGATGTCTTCGAGATCGAATCGCCGGTGTTCGGCAAGCCGTTGCGAAATACCCTTGGCGAGGTTACCGGAAAATCCGAGGTCGTCAGCGTACAAGTCCTGTAAAGGCCCGTGCGCCCATTGCAGCCCGGGCGCGATAAAGAGCAACAGGGCGCGGCCACGAATGCCGGCCCGATAACACTGAGGAGAACAGCATGATCCGCGAGCTACGCATCTACCACGCCATGCCCGGAAGGTTGCCGGACCTGAATGCGCGCTTTACCAATCACACGTTGAAGATCTGGGAACGCTTCGGCATCCGGCAGGCGGGGTTCTGGACCACCCTGGTGGGCGAGAACAACAACGACCTGACCTATTTCCTCGAGTGGGACAGCCTGGCCGACCGCGAACAGAAGTGGAATGCATTCGTCGCCGACAAGGAATGGCAGGCGGTGCGCGCCGAGACCGAGAAGAACGGCCCCCTGGTGGCATCGATCAGCAACTCGATACTGGTTCCGACCCCCTACTCCGCGGTTCGCTAGGCAATCGCCGGCCGTGGCGGGGACGCAGGTCCGCCGCCGCCGCTCGCTTGCGTCGAGCACAGTCCCGGCTCGACGTACTTGCCCCCGCCCCCCATCCCGCCAGCCGGTAACCGGGCTCTCGCCGCCCCGCTGGCGGGGCGCCAAGGTTTTACCGCCCCGAACAATGACTTACAATGGCGTGACAGGGCCGCTGCGGCGGCCCTCATCCGTTTGAACGAGGCAAGGCAATGGACGAAAAACTGGTATACAACACGAACGTCGAGTCGCAGGACGTGCTCGCCACACCGGCCAGCATCAAGGACATGGTGCCGCTGACCGAAAAGGCCGAACTCACTGTCATCGAAGGGCGGCGTATCGCGGAGAACATACTCGACCGGCGCGATCACCGCCTGATGGTGGTGGTAGGCCCCTGCTCGATTCACGACCCGGCCGCGGCCATGGACTATGCGCGGCGCCTGAAAGCGCTGGCCGACGAAGTCAGCGACACGCTGTTCATCGTCATGCGCGTGTATTTCGAGAAGCCGCGCACCACAACGGGATGGAAGGGTCTGATCAACGACCCGCACATGAACGATTCCTTCGATATCGATGCCGGTCTGCGTCTGGCGCGCAAACTTCTCACCGACATCAACGAACTGGGCCTGCCGACCGGCACCGAAGCGCTCGACCCGATCAGCCCGCAGTACCTTGGCGACCTGATCTCCTGGAGTGCCATCGGCGCGCGCACGACCGAGTCACAGACGCACCGCGAGATGGCAAGCGGCCTGTCGACACCGGTGGGCTTCAAGAACGGCACCGACGGCAGCCTGACGGTCGCCATCAATGCCCTGCAGTCGGTATCCAAACCGCACAGTTTCCTCGGCATCGACCAGCGCGGACAGGTCGCAGTCATCCGCACACGGGGCAATGCCTACGGCCACATGGTGCTGCGCGGCGGCGACAAGGGGCCGAACTACGATTCAGTAACGGTCGCACTGGTTGAGAAAGAGCTCGAAAAGGCGAAACTTCCGAGCAACGTCGTTATCGATTGCAGCCACGCCAATTCGAACAAGGACCACAATCTGCAGCCGCTGGTGATGAACGACTGTGTGCACCAGATTCTGGAAGGCAACAAGTCCATCGTCGGCGTGATGCTGGAGAGCAATATCGGCGCTGGAAACCAGAAGCTGACGGCCGATTTGTCCAAACTGAAATACGGCGTCTCGGTCACCGATGCCTGCATCGACTGGGAAAGCACGGAAAAAGTCCTGCGCGAAGCGCGCGACAAACTGAAGGACGTGTTGCCCGGGCGAATTCCTAAATCGGCAGAGGTGCGCAAGCTCAGCGCCTGATACCTGCACCGCGGCAGTATCAGCGCGACTGAGCCGGCTTTACACGAGTTCTTCCTCGGGCGGGGGCGTATTGTCGTCGGGCCGCAAACTGACGTAGGCAAGCGCAACGAGCGCCAGCTCGACCGGCATCACCAGCCAGACGGCAATTGACGTAAGGACGGTGATGCCGGGCACTGGAATCTGGCTGACCTGTTCGAGCACCCAGGCCACGACCCCGGGCAGAATCACGCACAGCACGACCACCCGCCAGCCGTTGCGATTGGTGATCTTCCACGATTGCAATAACGCCTGAAACACCTCTTCGGTGCGATCGGAAGCGAGCGCCGGAAACGCCAGCAGCAAGCGGCCCGCCAGATAAGCCGGAGGCAGCACCAGGGCGATGCCATATTTGCTCCCGGCGAACTCCCCCACGCCGGGCCACACCAGTGCCAACACGCCGCTGAGCATGAACAACGCGGTGGCGAACACGAAGGCAACGCCGGCGATCGCAAAAATGAAACGCGTTTCTCGCAAACCCCACGATATTGGTGCAAATGCCTGCGGATCATCGCCTCCCAACAGGTAGACGCGATAACTGCGCACGGCAAACACGACCGTCAGCGCAAACAACGGCAAAGTCCACAGCAGCAATGCCGTTTGCCGCCGGGCATTCTCTTCAGCCGTGCCGCTTTCCCAGGAACTCGGTCCCCAGACAGTCTCCGACACGGAGAACACGATGCCGAGCAACAACGGCAGCCAAAGCGCGCTCAATAGCGCGTAACGCCGTTCCCAGGACAGAATCAGTGCGCCGGCCACTACCTTCGCGACCGGCAAACGTTGCGCCGGCAAGACTTGCATTACGGCCTCCCTTCGGCAAAAGCGATTGAAACCCGCCGGTTGCGCGCGCCCTTGTTCTCGATCTTCGTAACGACAACCGGGCCGATCTCCGCGGTGTTCGCGACATGGGTTCCGCCGCAGGCCTGCAGATCCACACCAGCGATATCGAGCAGCCTGACCCGCGGCACGCCGCGCGGCGGCGCAACGGACATCGTCTTGACCAGTTCCGGCCTTGCGTCGAGTTCGTCACCGCTGATCCAGCGCGGCGTAACGGCATGCCCCTTCGAGATCAATTCATTCAACTTCGTTTCCACGTCAACACGGTCCGGCGTCACTCCCGGCAAATCGAAATCGAGCCGGCCTGAATCATGCCGGATCGAACCGCCCGTCACGCCCGCAGGGATCACCGCGGACAACAAATGCAAACAGGTATGAATCCGCATGTGGGCATGACGCCGTTCCCAGTCGATGCTGGCAACGACCTGCTCGCCCTCTTGCACCGACCGCGCTGCGTTGGTTTCGGCCGGCACGTGCAACACGGCGCCGTCTTCCTTGCGGCGCCGCGTGCCGCCGATTGCGAGCAGCGATCCGTCGGCCAGCTTCAGCGTTCCGGTGTCACCGGGTTGACCGCCGCCCAGTGGATAGAAGACCGTCCGGTCGAGCACGATTCCGTCATCGCCGGCCTCGAGGACCCGTGCCTCGCATTGCTTCAGGTAGGCGTCTTCATAAAAAAGAAGTTCAGTCATGGATTCCCAGTCAGTCTGTGCTTCGCGCTGGCCGCAGTGCCCGCAATCAGCAAGCCCGCCGGAACAAAGAAACGCAATTTCCCGTGAAGTACGCAATTGTAGGTGAAACACCGCCCGCGCATCGTGACAACCGCGTCCGCCAGCGCCGATTGCCGCCCGGCGCGGACGCAATTCACCAATCTCCACCGCGTATAATCGATTCGGTCTCTGTCACGGCAAATATCCCTCCGGCGCCCAAACCATGCAAATCCAGGCCGACACATGAAAAGCCGCAACAAACTGCGCATCGGCCTTGCGCTTGGCAGCGGCGCCGCCCGCGGGTGGGCGCACATCGGCGTCATCCAGACACTGCAACGCAATGACATTTCGCCGGATATCGTTTGCGGCACTTCGATCGGCGCATTGGTCGGCGCCACCATGGTGGCCGGCGAACTCGACCGGCTCGACAGATGGGTGCGCACGCTAAGCTGGCAAAAAGTCATCGGCTATTTCGACCTGACCATGGCAGGCGGCCTGATCAAGGGCGAGAAACTGTTCGACTTCTTCCACGAGCACCTCGAAGACCGAAACATCGAAGAACTCGACCGCCCGTTCGGCGCCATTGCCACCGATCTTGCCAGCGGGCGTGAAATCTGGCTTCGCGACGGTTCCGTGTTCGAAGCCGTGCGCGCGTCGATTTCACTGCCCGGACTATTCACACCGGTTGAGCGGAATGGCGACCTGCTCGTCGATGGCGGGCTGGTCAACCCGGTGCCGGTTTCCATGTGCCGCGCCCTCGGCGCGCAGGTTGTCATCGCAGTCGACCTGAATGCCGATCTGCTCAGCGCCATTCATCGG
>LJTS01000189.1 GCA_001304425.1 Betaproteobacteria bacterium SG8_40 | reverse complement strand
AACGATGAAACCCGCGGCAACTGGGACCGTGTGCTCGCCAGCGAGGCCGTTAACCACGCGCTCAACCGGATCATTGTCACCCACTACCACCCCGACCACATGGGCAATGCCGGGTGGCTGACCCGGCGTTTCGATATCCCGATGTGGGCCAGCGAATCCGAATACCTGTCTGCCCACAGCAATTACACCGGCGGCGCCGGCAACAGCTCGCAAGCCGTGGCCGGTCTGTTCCGCGAACACGGGCTCGACGAGGAACGCGTGGCCGCCATCGCCGCCCGCGGCAACGGCTACCGGAAAATCATCTCGGAGCCGCCGGATCGTTACATCCGGCTGCTTGACGGCGACGAAGTTACGGTCGGCGACCATGTCTGGCGTGTCATCTGCGGCTACGGTCACGCGCCGGAACACTCGTCCCTGTATTGCGCGTCGCTGGGTGTGCTGATCTCGGGCGACATGCTGCTGCCAAAGATCAGCACCAACGTCAGCGTCTGGCCATTCGAACCGCTGGGCGATCCGCTGAAACTGTTCATGCGCTCGATCGACCGCTTCCTGGAGCTGCCCGAAGACACCCTGGTGCTGCCCTCACACGGACTGCCATTCACCGGCGCGCACCTGCGGGTAATGATGCTGCACCAACATCACCAGGACCGCCTCGCGGAAGTCAGAAGCGCATGCGCCACGCCGCGCACGGCCGCCGACCTGCTGCCGGTGATGTTTCGCCGCAAGCTCGATACGCACCAGCTTTTTTTCGCGATGGGCGAGTCGATCGCGCACCTTCACAACCTCTGGTATCGCGACGAAATCCAGTTCCTCGGCAAGGACGGAAATGGCGTGCGCCGCTTCGCCGTTCCAACTTAGCACTTCCTCAAGATGAAAGTCGGCGACGTCAACTACCGCAGCGTATGGCGCGATGGCGACAATGTTGGAATTGTCGACCAGACCCGCCTTCCCTACGAGTTCGGAACACTCAGGTTGCACACCTGCGAGGAAGCCGCGCATGCGATCAAGTCGATGAAGGTGCGCGGCGCGCCGCTCATCGGCGCAGTGGCTGCCTACGGCGTGGCCCTGGCCATGCGCTCGGACGCCAGCGACGGCGCGCTTGCGGCCGCAACCGACCGGCTGATGCGCACGCGCCCCACGGCGGTCAACCTGCGATGGTCACTCGAGCGCATGCGCCAGCATCTCGGCCCGCTGGCGCCGGAACAGCGCGGCAAGGCAGCCTGGGCGGAGGCGCAAGGCATTGCCGACGAAGACATCGAACTGAACCGCGCCATCGGCCGGCACGGCCTCAAACTGATTCGCGACGCCGCAAAACCCGGCAAGACGATCAATGTCCTCACGCACTGCAATGCGGGCTGGCTTGCGACGGTCGATTACGGCACCGCCCTTGCGCCGATTTACCTGGCGCACGACGAGGGCATTGCGGTGCACGTGTGGGTGGATGAGACGCGGCCCCGCAGCCAGGGTTTTCTGACCGCCTGGGAATTGGGCAGCCATGGCGTGCCGTACACGCTGATTGCCGACAACGCCGGGGGACACCTGATGCAGAAAGGCAAAGTCGACCTGGTCATCGTCGGCGCCGATCGCGTCACGCCGGACGGCCATGTCTGCAACAAGATCGGCACCTACCTCAAGGCACTTGCGGCCAAACACAACGGAGTCCCGTTTTTCGCTGCCGTGCCCAGCCCGACGATCGACTGGACCATTGCCGATGCGATGGGCGAGATTCCCATCGAAGAACGCAGCGCCGACGAGATTCGCTATGTGCACGGCCTCGACGACAAAGGCAAAGCGGCAAGAATCGAGATCGGCGCCAGGGACATGAAGGTCGCCAACCCGGGGTTCGACGTCACGCCGCCCGAGCTGGTCACCGGCATCATTACCGAGCTCGGCATTTGCGCTGCGACCCGCGAAGGCCTGGCCTCCATTCGCACCAATTCAACCTGACCCGGCCATTTCGCCGGAACGATGTCATGACCGAGCTTGAGTTACGCAAGAGTATTCTTTCCACCGCGATGTCGATGAACGCACTCGGGATCAATCGCGGCACTTCGGGCAATGTCAGCGCGCGCTGGAAGAACGGCTTTCTGATCACGCCCTCCGGGCGGCGCTACGAAGACACCAAGCCGGGTGACATGGTCTTCGTGGATGCCGGCGGAGAACCGCACGGCAAATGGGCGCCTTCGTCGGAATGGCGATTTCATTTTGATATTTACCGGGACCGAAACGACGTGCACGCCGTCGTGCACACGCATTCGAGCTTCGCAACGACGCTCGCATGCCTCGGCAAGGACGTGCCGGCGTTTCACTACATGATCGCCGTTGCCGGCGGAAACAGTATTCGCTGCGCGCCATACGCCACCTTCGGCACGCAGAAACTCTCCGATCATGCGCTCGAGGCCCTGACCGGCCGCAGGGCCTGCCTGCTGGCCAATCACGGCATGATCGCCACCGGCGATAACCTTCAAAAGGCACTCTCTCTGGCGGTGGAAGTCGAAGCGCTATGCGAGCAGTACTGGCGTGCACTGCAAATCGGAAAACCGCGAATTCTGCCGGCCCGCGAGATGAACACGGTCATTCGCAAGTTCAGGGACTATGGCAAGGCGAGAAAATCGTAGCCTGCGTGTTCACGGTATTTTTTGCCGAAACCGCAATCAGCCCGTCACAAGCATGCAATACAATGACCCTTTCGGCCTGCGCGCCCGGTTAAGGCATTATTCCCGGCAAGCGCTGTAGCGCGAACCGGTCTGGCAGCACGATGGCCGGTACCGCAGCCGGCCCGGCTTTACCGCCCTGCGGCAGGGGGCCGCATGCCCGGGCAAATGTTCACGCCGACAACCTCATCAGCCTGACGCATAGAGACATGGCAGACGCGAAACCAAAGACCGACAACGCAGCACAAGCTGTCGCAGAGACCGATCCCGCCGAGTTCGCTCGAATTCTCGCCGAGATTGCGCTGCGCAGCGAGCACATCGTCAAATCCCACCTCGTCAGTCAGGCGAAGAAGCTCCATGAGGAGAATCCTGACGAGATCGGCGTCGGCAAGGCTTTCGCCAACCTGGCAACACAGATGATGTCCGATCCGGCCAGGCTGGCCGAGACGGGCATGAAGATGTGGCAAAGCCAGTTCGAGCTGTGGCAAGCGTGGATGAAGCAAATGTCCGGTGAGACCGAAACGACGCTGCAACCGAAGCCGGACCCGCGGTTCCGCAGCGAATTGTGGAACAACTGGATGTTCGACTACATCCGCCAGGCCTACCTCGTCGCCGCGCAGGATGTGCAGAACACCGTCGCCGAAGTCGAGGGGCTCGACAAACAGACCGCCCGCAAGGTCAAGTTCTTCACCAAGCAGTACGTTGACGCGCTGGCGCCGAGCAATTTCGTGCTGACCAACCCCGACGTCCTCAAGACGACGATGGAGACCGGCGGCAAGAATCTGCTCGAAGGGCTGAATAACCTGCTGCAGGATATCGACCGCGGCCAGGGCAAACTCGCGATAAAGATGGTCGACAACAAGGCCTTCAAGATGGGCGAGAACGTCGCCACGACACCTGGCAAGGTCGTGTTCCAGACCGAACTGATGCAGCTGATCCAGTACGAACCGTCCACCCCGGACGTTTACAAAACGCCGCTGTTGATCGTTCCGCCCTGGATCAACAAGTACTACATCCTCGACCTGCGGCAGAGCAACTCTTTCATCAAATGGGCAGTGGATCAGGGGATCACCGTGTTCGTGATTTCCTGGGTCAACCCGGACGAACGCCTGGCCGGCAAGACCTTTGACGATTACCTGACTGAAGGCCCGCTGGCGGCAATGGACGCGATCGAGGAGGCAACCGGGCAGAAATCGATCAACCTGATTGGTTACTGCCTTGGCGGTACGCTCAGTGCTGCCGCACTGGGCTGGCTGGCCGCGCGCAATCAATCCGACCGCATCAAGAGCACGACGTTTTTCACCACCATGATCGATTTCGAAGAGCCCGGCGAGCTTGGGGTCTTCGTCGATGAGGAAGTACTTGCAAACCTCGAGAAGAAGATGCAGCAAAGGGGTTTTCTCGAAGGCTCGGACATGGCGACCACCTTCAACCTGATGCGCGCCAACGATCTCGTCTGGTCTTTCGTGGTGAACAATTATTTGCTCGGCCGCGAACCGATGCCGTTCGACCTGCTCTACTGGAACTCGGACGCGACCCGCATGCCGGCACGCATGCATACCTTCTATTTGCGCCACATGTACATCCGTAACGAGCTGCGCGAACCGGGCGCCATCACGCTCGCCGGCGAGCCAATCGACTTGTCACGGGTGAAGACGCCGATGTACTTCGCTTCGACGGTCGAGGACCACATTGCGCCGTGGAAATCGACCTACGCCGGGGCCAAACTGTTCAAGGGGCCGGTGAAATTCGTGCTCGGCGGCTCGGGGCACATCGCCGGCATCGTCAATCCGCCGGCGAGCAACAAGTACTGGTACTGGACCAATCCCTCCCTTGAGGAAGATGCGGACGGCTGGCTCAGCGCCGCGGAGAAGCATCCGGGCTCCTGGTGGACGGACTGGCGCGACTGGATTGCACGGTTCGGCGGCGACAAGGTGCCGGCGCGCAAACCAGGCGACGGCAAACTCAAAGTGCTCGAAGATGCACCCGGAGGCTTTGCCAAGTTCAGACTGGATGCGCAAAAGGACACGGCCTCCGGCGAGGGAACGAAAGTCGAAAAGCCGGTAGCCGGGAAGTCAGTGGCAAAAAAGGCCGCAGCAAAAGCACCGAGAAAATCCAAGCCGGCTTCGC
Source organism: Betaproteobacteria bacterium SG8_40 (assembly GCA_001304425.1). GTDB lineage: Bacteria > Pseudomonadota > Gammaproteobacteria > Burkholderiales > Eutrophovitaceae > SG8-40. The sequence continues at coordinate 1,094 of LJTS01000189.1, read as the reverse complement.
CCGAACGCGCCAGAAAAAAAACGGGTGATAAATCGGCATAGCGGGCTGAGGAAGGCAGGCGCACCCCGATGCCCTGCTACAGCCTGATCACGTAAAGCCTGCTCGTAGCAGCAGCGGAACTGTCAGTATCGACAACTGTCAACCCGCCATACGGGCTCTTCGAGCCGGTACAGTTTGCTGGCCGCCTGGCGTTTCCACAGCATGAGCCTGTATGACGCCTCCCTCGCGGATGTCCGTTGTCGGCAACGTTCCGGCAAGAAAGTCACGAGTTCCGCCTTCCGCAGCAATGCGCTGGGCTTCATGGCGCCGCAACCTCCAGAACCCGGGATCCTGTCGAATACCGTTGATCGTATTTATCGATCGTTATATTCGAAATAAATCGTTGGATAAATCAATCAGCGATCGCCACAATTCGAACATCACGAGTTTCCCTGATTACGAAAACACTCTTTGAAAGGAGAATCACAAATGGCATTGCCCAATCACGAAGGCCACAAAGTACCCGAAGTTTCTTTCCGGGTTCGCGAAGACAACGAATGGAAGACCGTCACTTCCAAAGAAATTTTTGAAGGCAAGACCGTCGTCGTATTCTCGCTGCCGGGCGCCTTTACGCCGACTTGCTCATCGACGCATCTGCCCCGCTACAACGAGTTAGCGCCGGCATTCTTTGCCAACGGTGTCGATGAGATCGTATGCATCTCGGTCAACGACACGTTCGTCATGAACGAATGGGCCAAGGACCAGGAATCGCAAAACGTGCGGCTGCTGCCGGACGGAAACGGTGAGTTCACCGAGCAGATCGGCATGCTCGTCGACAAGTCGGACCTGGGCTTCGGCAAGCGCTCCTGGCGCTATTCGATGCTGGTCAAGGACGGCAAGATCGTCAAACAGTTCATCGAGCCGGAAAAACCGGGTGACCCGTTCGAGGTGTCCGACGCCGACACCATGCTGAACTTCATCAATCCGCAGGCGAAGAAGCCCGACCAGGTCGCAATCTTTACCCGCGAAGGCTGCAGCTTCTGCGCCAAGGCGAAAGCGACGCTGACCGAGCTCGGCTACGATTACGTCGAGATTCCGCTGCAGCACCAGATTCG
>LJTS01000188.1 GCA_001304425.1 Betaproteobacteria bacterium SG8_40 | reverse complement strand
TGGCCATGGCTGCCTGCATCTGCGCAAAACTCGCCTCCACAACCGAGAAATCTGCGCCCCCTGTCGCGCTACGTGTTTGCTCGCGAGCCATTTCTGCCGATTGCGACGCGCCGTCCTCGCCACACGAAATCACACTCAGCATGAGGAAGAGTGACAGAACCATGCCAAGAAGCTTCATGAAGAATCTCTCCAACTCGGGGTCTTCCCTAACAGGCGCAGTGTACACGTCGGTAAGCCATACCGCCGCGAACACCCCCGGCCGTCTTCTCATCACACACCGGATTCACTCCGCGCGAGGCCACCCATCTATCGCTTGTACTCGAGCCTCGAGGCCAACCCGAAGCGTTTTGTGAACCTAGCTCTTCAGATACAGATCATCGTCGAAACTCGCAATCCAGGCCGGCTTGAACACAACCAGGCCGGTCACAATCAGGCCATTGATGAACGCCTCCGGAAACATCATCAGCGGCAGGATCGCCAGGTAGCTTTCCCGCAGGTCACTGAACGATACCTGCTCGGAGCCGAGCAGCAACACGCTGTTGGTCGCCACCCCAACTAGCATCGCCGCCGCGGCACCGAAAAATGCGCAAATGAAGATATATACGAACGGATTGGGCGGGAGATAGCGTCTGCTTGCGTTCAGCGTCAGCCACGTAACCAGGATCGGCATGACGCCGAGTGCGAGAAAGCTGCCGGGCAACGAACTCCACGCCTCGAGTCCGGTAACGCCCATTGCCGCCGTCAGGACCGCAGCCGCAATGATCGCCAGCGGCACACCGAACATCAGGGTCAGAGTCGTCAGGCACAGGAAGTGAACCGGCACCGCCGGCACGATGCCGGTGCGCATCCGCCAGAGGAACAGTACAGCAACGCAAGCACCCAGAAAGAGGTGCTGAAAGCCGGTGTCGCGAAACCGGCCCCAGGGGGATTTCATCATCGCGGCGACCAGCGTTGCGCCAGCAAGGACGGTCAGGTACGAGTCGGGGCTCATGAATGGCTGTATTGCAATGGCGAATCTTCTTTCCGCCGGACGATCCGATTGTGCCCAATTAGCGGGGCTGGCCGCAAGGCATCCGAGCCGCGTGCCGCAAGTGACGGCGCGCGCCATGACGGCCCCGCTGAGGCTGTTTCACGCGTCGACTTCAGGTTGCAGGCCGACAGCAGCATTCGTTGCGGTGTTCCTGCGGTGGTAAACTCACGCTTTGAAAATTCCTGGCAACGTTGCACCTGAACTCTGGCGTGATTCAACTCACAGTCAACGGCGAACCGCGGCAATTCGATCGCGAAATAACGGTTTCACAGTTGCTCGAAACCATGGCCCTTGCCAACAAGCGCGTGGCTCTGGAGCGCAACGGCGAAATCGTTCCACGGAGCCACTATGCCGAACAACGGCTGACGCACGGCGACCAGCTGGAAATCGTCGTTGCGGTCGGCGGCGGTTGAGCGCACAGGAGCCCCGGATTTGGCCGCGTCTGTTCACGCAACGCAACTGCCGCGGATTCTGAAACTGTTTTGGGCGACATGAACATGGACAAACTCATCATCGGCCAGCGCGAATTCGGATCGCGCCTGATCGTCGGCACCGGCAAGTACCGGGATTTCGAGCAGACCCGCGAGGCAATCGATGCCAGCGGGACCGAAATCGTCACGGTTGCCATCCGCCGCACCAATATCGGCCAAAGCGCCGGTGAACCGAGCTTGCTCGATTACGTGCCGCCGTCGGAATTCACCCTCCTGCCCAATACCGCAGGTTGCTATACCGCTCGTGACGCGGTGCGCACGTTGCGCCTGGCGCGTGAACTGCTCGATGGCCATGACCTCGTAAAGCTGGAAGTACTGGGCGACCCCAAGACCCTGTACCCGAATGTCGTCGAAACCCTTGCTGCGGCAGAGACTCTGGTAAAGGAAGGGTTCAAGGTGATGGTGTACACCTCGGACGACCCCATTGTGGCCAGACAACTGGAGGAAACCGGTTGCGTGGCGGTCATGCCACTGGCGTCGTTGATAGGCTCGGGCATGGGCATTCTCAACCCGTGGAGCCTCGAAATCATTATCGACAACGCCAACGTGCCTGTTGTAGTCGATGCCGGTGTCGGCACCGCCTCCGACGCTGCCATCGCGATGGAGCTGGGTTGCGACGGCATCCTGATGAACACCGCTATTGCTGCGGCGAACGACCCTGTCCTGATGGCCTCGGCCATGCGCAAGGCTGTTGAGGCGGGACGCCAGGCCTTCCTCGCGGGCCGGATGCCGAAGAAAAGCTATCGCGCCTCGCCCAGTTCCCCCACGACGGGCATCATCGCACCGTCCGAAGAAAATAACAAAGCGGCCTGAACGCGCTGGTCCGGCGCCCCGGCATTCGCGCCGATGATCGACTGCCATCGCCCCATCCGCAGCTTCGTCCTTCGCCAGGGACGCATGTCGCGCGCCCAGAAACTGGCGCACGATGAACTGCTCCCGGTCTATGGCATCCCCTTTGCCAAGGGCTTGCTTGACTTTGAACAAGTGTTCCGGCGCCACGCACCGACGATTCTCGAGATCGGCTTCGGCATGGGGGAAACCACGGCACGCATCGCCGCCCAACACCCGGAATCCAACTTTGTCGGCATCGAAGTTCACTCTCCCGGCGTGGGCAGCCTGCTCAAACAGATCGCCGAACAGGAACTGACCAATGTGCGCATTATCCAGCACGACGCCGTCGAGGTTGTGCGAGACATGATTGCGCCGGAGAGCTTGCACGGCATCCATGTATTCTTCCCCGATCCGTGGCCAAAGAAGCGCCATCACAAACGCCGTCTGCTGCAGCCGGATTTCGTCAGCGCGCTTTCCCAACGCCTGGAGCGTGGAGGATATCTGCACGTTGCAACCGACTGGCAGGAGTATGCCGAGCACATTCTGGAGGTGCTGACGGCCGAGCCGGCGCTCGAAAACAGCGCGCCGCACTTCGCTCCCCGCCCGGCCCACCGGCCGCAAACCAAATTCGAAACGCGCGGCTTGAGGTTGGGTCATGGCGTTTGGGATGTGATCTTTCGTCGCCGCTGACGCAGCCTTCAGAGCGCCGGTTCGAGCCCGGCCGTGATCCATCGAGCGGCGTCATGCCTTCTCGTCAAGAAACAGGGTCAATAGATCGTTCAGAAAGCGCTGCCCCCTGGAACTCGGCCTCAACCCCTCGACGCCGTGTTCCAGCAAACCCTGCTCTTCGGCCTTTTTCAGGCGAGCCGCAATGACCGAAATCGGCAAGCCCGTTCGTTCCTGAAAGATGCTGCTTTCCACGCCCGCAGTGAGGCGCATCGCGTTCATCATGAACTCGAATGGCAATTCATGCGCTGAAACCACGCTTGAGGCCTGTACCGGCTCTCCGCCTGCGACCCGCTTTAGATACTCGCGAGGCTGCTTGTGGCGCATCTCGCGAACGATGCGATCCGGGAAAGAAACTTTCGAATGCGCCCCGGCGCCGATGCCGAGATAATCGCCAAAGCGCCAGTAGTTCAAGTTATGACGGCATTCAAAACCGCGTTTCGCGAATGCCGACGTTTCATAATGAACGTAACCGCGCGCCGCCAGCACCGCCTCTATCGTTTCCTGCATTTCGGCCGACGCATCATCATCCGGCAGTGGTGGCGGGTAGCGGTGAAACCAGGTATTCGGCTCGATCGTCAGATGATAGGCAGACACATGCTGTGGCGAGTAATCGAGTACCGTTTCCAGGTCACGTAGCGCGTCATCCGGCGTCTGATCCGGCAACGCATACATCAAATCCACATTGATATTGTCGAAACACGCCTGCGCGGTTTCGATGGCCCCGCGTGCCTGCCGGGCGTCATGGATCCGACCCAGCGCCCGCAGATGCCGCGAGTTCAGGCTTTGTACTCCGACCGAGAGACGGTTGACACCGGCCGAACGGAACCCGGCAAATCTCGCCGCTTCAACCGTGCCCGGATTGGCCTCCAGCGTAATCTCGGCGTCCGGGAGCAACATGACACGCGCCCGCACCGCCGCGAGAAACCGGTCGATGGATTCCGCCGAGAACAGCGATGGCGTGCCGCCGCCAAAGAAAACGCTGTGGACGGGACGCCCCCAGATGGCCGGCAACGCCAGTTCGAGGTCATTGACGAGGGCGTCAACATAGGCCTGCTCCGGAACGTCGCCACGCACCTCGTGCGAATTGAAATCGCAGTACGGGCACTTGCGCACGCACCAGGGAATGTGGACGTAAAGCGACAGCGGCGGCAACGCGCCGAGTTCTACGACGCCCGGCAACCGCAACTTTACCGGTGAGACAGTATCCGTTGGAGACAAATGCATTCGCGAAGCGCACCAAAGGGGTCATTCTAGCTGCTCGGTCAGTCCACACATGATCTGTTAATCTCACAGACAACCCGGTGCGAATCTGAAGGAAAGCAAATGAGCAAACCAGACCAACAAAAATCGGAAATCAGTGTCGATGAGCAAGTCGCAAGAATATTTGCCTGGCGGCGCGGGTTCAACGCTGTATTCCTGATTGATATCGGCGTCGAACTGGGATTGTTCAAGACGCTCGCCGAGAAGCCAGGGCAAACGGGACCGCAGATCGCGGCAAGCCTCAAGTTGCATCCGCCCTATGTCGAGACGTGGTGCATGACCGCCCTGGGACTCGGGCTGCTGGATGCCGATGAGCAACGCAGCTTCACGCTCGCACCGCATATGGACAAGATACTCGCCTCTCCCGGGCACCCGCGCGACCTGACCGGTTACATAAGGCTGGGCACGGCCTTCCTGACCGAGGACTTCGAACACTGCCGCAAGGCATTTCGCACCGGTGACACGGTTCCTTTCCAGGGCCGTAGTCACGCCTTCGCCGATACGATTGGCGATGCAATAGGCGGATTGCACGCGGCCACCGCCCGCAAGATATTGCCAGATCTCGCGGGCATGACCGAGCGCCTCGAGAACGACGCACGGGTGCTCGAAATCGGCTGCGGCACCGGCCGATTCCTGATGCAACTGGCCAAGGCCTGGCCCAAGGCGCATTGCACCGGCGCGGACATCGACCCGACCGGGGTCGAGATCGCGAGAAACAAGATCGGACTGGCGGGCCTCGAGTCACGCATCGACGTCATCGAAAGCGACGTCGCCGATCTGCCGGCAGGCAGTTTTGACGCCGTGGTGATGATCGAGGTCTTGCACGAAATCGCACCGCAGATCAGGCAGCACGTCATCGATGGCTGTGCTCACGTGCTCAAACCCGGCGGCTGGCTGCTGATCGTCGATGAAACCTATCCGTCCAGCATTGAGCAGGCGCGCCTTCCCGAGTTCCAGTTTCCGCTGCAGACCGGTTTCGAGGAAATGACCTGGGGCAATGTCATCCCCACACGGGAAGAACAGGAACAGTTGCTGGCCAACGCCGGTTTCAAGGGAACTCCCAACCGTACCCTCATTGGCGAAGGTTTCACGATACTGAGCATCAAACGCTGATCCCATCGGGGGAAGGCGGCAACTGGCCCTATGCCGGGTGCGACACCCTGCGCGCCACCCAGCCAGTGCGGCCAGCCTCAGCCGGGCTCGGCTTACCCTTGCGGCTGCGCCAGAACTCGCATGAGCTTTCGCATCGCCTTGCCGCGATGACTCAGCCGGTTCTTGCGTGACGGCGACAGCTCGGCGCCGCTGAGGCCGGATTGGCCATCGAGAAACAGCGGGTCGTATCCGAAACCGCCCGTGCCGCGCGGCGAGCGCAGAATCTCGCCGTGCCACTCGCCTTCCGCAATGATCGGCTGCGGATCTTCGGGATGGCGAACCAGCACAATGACGCAGTAATAGTGCGCACGCCGGTCTGACAACGCCGACATCTGTTGCAACAGCCGCGCGTTGTTGTCCTCATCCGAGGCCGCCGGGCCAGCATAGCGCGCCGAACGAACCCCCGGTGCGCCA
>LJTS01000187.1 GCA_001304425.1 Betaproteobacteria bacterium SG8_40 | reverse complement strand
CTGCAATAGCCGCCCCCGACGCGCAGGACAGCGTCCAGCCCAACGTCCCGTGGCCGGTGTTCAGGTACAGGTTCGAATAACGTGTTCGGCCAATCAGGGGTACGTTGGATGGTGTCGCGGGGCGAAGCCCTGCCCAGTTGTCGAGCTTGCCGAAATCCACGGCACCGGGAAATAACTGCTTCACCCGGTTGACGATCCCGGCGCAACGCGCCTCGCTGATCGAGGCATCGTAACCGGAAATTTCCGCGGTGCCCGCCATGCGCAGTCGCTCGCCGAGCCGTGACATTGCGATTTTTCCGCTTTCGTCGGTAATGCAAACGCTCGGGGCGGCCGCCGGGTCGGCAACCGGTGCGGTAACCGAATAGCCCTTCACCGGGTAAACCGGCACGTTGATCCCGACCGGCGAAAGAATAAAAGGGCTGTAACTCGCCATCGAAACGAGATAGGCGTCGGCGCTGAGAACCTCCCTGCGTCCGCCCACACGAACTTCAACACCGCGGATCGCATCGCCCTCGGCCAGCAAACGATCTGCTTCTACGTTGAATCCGAACGTCACCCCATGGCTCGCGGCAAGCCCGGCGAGGCGCTGGCTGAACAAGCAAGCGTCTCCCGACTCGTCGTCAGCCGCGTAGGTAGCGCCTACGATTCGCACCCGGGACTGTTGCAGCGCGGGCTCAATCGCCAGCGCCTCCATGGGCGTACGTGCCGAGACCGCCAATCCATGCGACAGCAATACGCCCAGACGCGCGCGGGCTGCGTCGAATTCCTTCTCGTCGGTGTGAACCTGGAGAATGCCTTTCTCCAGGTGATCGTATTCAATTCCGGTATCACGACGCAACGCCTGCAATCGGGCACGGCTGTCAATTGCCAGGCGCAAAATGCACAGCGTGTTCGCGCGCGTACGCCATGGCAGGCATTCGAGCAGGAACCTCAGTCCCCATGACCACTGCCGCCTGTCCGCGCGCAAGCGAAACAACAACGGCGCATCCTCGCGTCCCAGCCACTTGATAATCTTCGCCGGAGCCCCGGGATTGGACCACGGCTCTGCCTGGCTGACCGAGATCTGGCCGCCATTGGCATAGCTCGTTTCCATGCCCGCGGCAGACTCCCTGTCGACCACGGTCACTTCGTGGCCTGCGCTGGCGAGATACCACGCACTCGTCACGCCCACCACCCCGGCACCCAGTACGAGAACTTTCATTGATTACCTGTCTGGTTCAGGAGCGCCTTCACAGGGTGCAGCTTACTGGGCAACCCAGCCGCCATCGGAAAGAATATCGGTTCCGGTGATGAACGAGGCGCCATCGGAACACAGGAACAACGCGATATCGCCAATCTCTTTCGGTTCACCCCAACGGTGCGCAGGCACGGCATCCATGATTCCGGCGTTCTTTTCCGCGTCTGCTCGCAGCGGCGCGGTCAGATCGGTTGCATAGAAGCCCGGACTGATTGCGACGACGTTGATGCCTTCGCCGACGTGCTCCAGTGCCATCGACTTGGTGATTGCGAGCACACCGGACTTGGTGGCGCAGTAAGCCGCCCGGCCGGCGCTGCCAACGCGCGCCATGATTGAAGTTATGTTGATGATGCGCCCCCATTTGTTTGCCCGCATATGCGGAACGAATGCTCGCGAGGCGAGGAACACGCCTGTGAGGTTGGTATCGATCACCGTGCGCCATTCATCCATGCTGAAATCAACAAGGTTCTTGCGAACTGCCGTGCCGGCATTGTTGATCAGGATATGCACGTTGCCGAAACGCTGTTTGACCTCCTGCTCCAGCTTCGACACCTGGGACTCTTCGCGCACGTCACAGATATAGATTTCCGACTCAACGCCCGCGTCCTTCGCGAGAGCTTGTGTTTCGGCAAGTTTCTCCTGGTCACGGCCGACCAGTGCAAGCCTGGCACCGGCTCCGCCGAGAGCCAGCGCCATCGCACGCCCAAGGCCGCGGCTGCCACCGGTGACGACTGCTGTCTTGCCATCGAGAAATTTTCCGTTCATGTCCGGTTCCTCTTTCAGATTGGTTCGAATGCAAACAGCGAGTATACAAGCCTCGACCGCGCTGGAATTCGCAGAGTGCAGGCGGAGGAATCCCGGAGGGAGCAAAACGATTCGAGTCTTGCCACACTGGCGTGCCGCGCCGGCAATTCCATGCCAGCGGGCTGGCGCGCGGGCGTTCGTCTGCAAAATGGCTATCGGCTTGCTCGCTGGTGCGCACTTACGCCACTGCGGCCTTTCTTCTCTCCACCGGGAATCATTGGTGAAGGCGGGGCCGCCCTGCCGCAATCCGGCGCGCGGCTCTTGAAAGTCCTGGCCGGGGTGTCTTGTGCGGAAGGGCATGGATTGGCGGAGGCGTCTCTTCCCTCCTCGTAACTCAACCCGCCCCGGAACCCGAACCCACAATGCGCCGGGGATGCCGGTTTGCAACACCGAATCCCGGTGCCGCTTCCCCAGCGTTCAGCGGACCCGACGACGGGCGATTTTTCCGGACCGAGAATCTCGGTTATTCTGACGATGGGGGTTGTTTTTCCCGGTTGGGCCGGTCGAAGCGCAAGATCAATGTGTCAGGCTTCAAGCAGTGCCAGCGGAGGTCATCGATACCCTGTTTTCACCCGCACATCCGTGACGCGCGCCTGATCGCCTCGCAACACGCGTGGCGTGGAGACATGGTCGAAGCGCTGTTCGTGTCCGATAGCGGGAATGGTGCCCGGATCGAAGCGCCCGGCATCGTTGGCCTGGCGCAAAATCACATTGCAGCCGATAAGGTCAGGCATAACGTAGAGTTCGCCCGAAGCCTGCCAGGACGGGCCACCGGAACAATCCACTGGCGCCCGTTACAGAAACGCGAAAACAGAAAAACCGAGAAAGCACAGACATGACGCAGGAAAGGCATCTGAACAATTGGCCAAGGCATCTGTCGTGGCACCTCACGCCGCCAGCCACGACACTGGGGTTCAATCTTGATGTCTCGGCAGCCCGGTATCCCCACAAGGCCGCCCTGATCTTCTATGACAGCAAACTGAGCTACGCGCGGCTCAAGCTGGAAGTAGAGGCGCTTGCCGGATACCTTCAGCAGGAATGCGGCGTTCGCAAAGGCGACCGGGTGCTGCTGGACATGCAGAACTGCCCCCAGTTCGCGATCGCTTACTACGCCATATTGCGGGCCGACGCGGTTGTCGTTCCCGTCAGCCCGATGAACGTGACCGAGGAACTGGTGCACTATTTGGCGGATAGCGGCGCAAGCACCGCACTTATCGGTCAGGAAGTGTACAAGCACTTCCGGCAACTCGTTGGAAACACGGTTGAGCACCTGATCGTTGCAAGCTACGCGGACTATCTGCCCGGCGACTCCGACGTCACGGTGCCGGTCTTCGTCACCGAACAGCGCATGAGCGCGACCCAATCCGGCGTCGTCACGTGGATGGACGCGCTCGGCGCACAATGTGCGCCGCAGCCGCCAGCCGCACAACCGGACGATCTCGCTGCGATACTGTATACGTCCGGCACAACCGGCAAACCGAAAGGGTGCATGCACACGCACCACAGCATCATGACAACTGTAGTGGGCGCGGCGCTATGGGAGGGCGTGACGGCGGACTCGGTGTCGTTGGCAACGGCACCGATGTTCCACGTAACCGGAATGCAGCACAGCTTGAACGCGCCGATCTATGCCGGCGCAACTATAGCAATACTGCCGCGCTGGGATCCGGAGGTTGCCGGTTACATGATCGAACGATACGGCTGCACCCATTGGGCAAATGTACCAACCATGGTAGTAGACCTGCTGGCACACCCGTCAACACAAACGCGCGCCCTGGGCTCGCTTCAGAACATTTTCGGCGGCGGCAGTTCGATGCCCGAAGCGGTTGCCCAGAAACTGTACGAACGCTGCGGCATCCGCTACATGGAAGGTTATGGAATGACGGAGACGATTTCACAGACACACATGAATCCGCACCACGATCTGCGCAAACAATGCCTGGGCATACCGACGTTCGACACCCTGTCGACCGTGATCGATCCGCAAACACTGAAGGAACTTGGCCCGAATGAAACCGGTGAAATCGTCTCCAGCGGGCCGCAACTCATGCAAGGCTACTGGCAACGCGACGAAGCCAACAAGGAATCGTTCCTCGAAATCGATGGCCGGCGTTTCTTCCGGACGGGCGACCTCGGGCGTTACGATGAAGACGGTTTTTTTTACATCGCCGACCGGCTCAAGCGAATGATCAACGCCGCCGGATACAAGGTGTGGCCGGCGGAACTGGAAGCCACTCTTTACAAGCACCCGCAGATCAAGGAAGTCGCTGTCATCTCATCGCCTGACGAGCGTCGAGGAGAAACGGTCAAGGCGGTTGTGGTTCCGACCGATGAGGCCAGAGGCCGCATCACCGCCGAAGAAATCATCGCCTGGTCGCGCGCGCATATGGCAGCTTACAAAATTCCACGCATCGTCGAGTTTGCCGGCACACTGCCGCGCTCGGCGACGGGCAAGATCCAGTGGCGCACGCTTCAGGAAAAGGAGTGGCAGGACGCAGGCTCTGCCCGGCGACAGGCTCGATCGAGCGACGAAAAAGACGAAGCCTGACGGCAGATGCCGGCAGCCAAACCACAGTGCGGTGGCGCTACTCCCGAAACCAGCACAGGCGAACAGGCCCCGAGATGCCGACTCGTTTCGAAAGGACAGTTTGACCCGACCTGACTGGAAGGCTCCGGAAGCGCAATGACCGGAAACCCGCAATAGCAAAGGACACCGCAATGACGAAAATACCAGTTGCGCAAGCACTCGACGCCTCGGTCGAGAAAGATATTCTCGCAGCAGTCGATGCAGGCGGGGACGGCCTCGTGTCACTGACAGAAGTCCTGGTCGGCTTTCCCAGCCTGCTCGGCGACGAAGGCCCGGCACAGGACTTCATGGAGGGCCTGTTCCGCGGAATGGGCCTGCTGGTTGACCGTTTCGAAGTCGAGGATGACGAGTTGAGCAAGTTGCCAGGCTACTCACCTGCGGTGGGGCATTGGTACAACCACGACAACATCGTCGCTACCCACAAACCGAGGAATCCGACCGGGAATTCACTGATTCTGAATGGCCATATCGACGTCGTGCCGGTTGGCGCAGAGGAGCTTTGGAGCACACCGCCGTTCAAACCTTCCATTCAGGGGGACCGGCTATACGGTCGCGGTAGCGGCGACATGAAGGCAGGCATCGCCGCTTACGTCAGCGCCTTTCGCGCACTCGCGAGCCTCGGGTTGCAGCCCGCTGCCCCTGTGTTTCTGCAATCGGTTGTCGAGGAGGAGTGCACCGGCAATGGCGCACTTGCCTGCCTGCACCGCGGTTATGCTGCGGACGCGGCGGTGATACCGGAACCCTTTCAGGAAACAATCATGTCGGCCCAGATGGGCGTCATGTGGCTGCAGGTCGAAGTAACCGGCAAACCTGCCCATGTCCTCAACGACGCGGATGGCCTGAGCGCCATCGAAGCCGCATTTGCGCTTTGGAACGGGCTGAAGCCGCTGGCCGACGAATGGAACCGGCCGCAGAATCGCCATCCCGCGTTTGCCCACCTGGATACGCCCGTAAAGTTCAATTTAGGCAAGATACGCGGGGGTGAATGGGCGTCGTCGATTGCAACCCGCTGCGTGATGGATCTGCGCTGTGGCTTCTACCCGGACACCGCCACGGACAAGGTGCAAAACGACATCGAGCGCCAACTCGACAGTATTGCGGCAGCCGAACCGCGCCTCGCCGGCATCGAGTTCAAGGTCCGTTATTCGGGCTTCCAGTCCGAGGGATGCGTGATCGACACCGACCACCCGCTGGTCACCACGCTGTCCGAAAGCCACCTGACCGTTGCCGGAAGCCGTCCGGAATACTTTGCCAGCGCGGCAACGACCGACGTGAGAACCT
>LJTS01000186.1 GCA_001304425.1 Betaproteobacteria bacterium SG8_40 | reverse complement strand
AACGCGAGCTTCAGCATCGGGCTCACGCCAACGGCCCAGGAAGCGCTCGACCGCGGTGTAGCGCTGCATTTCATCGTCGAGTTCGCGCTGATCTATCCGCGCTGGTACACGCTTTATTTCTGGAACAAGCGCCTGGTTGAACTGCAGCAGACGTATCGACTCAGCTTCAACGCCCTGACGCGACAGTACACGCTCAGTTACGGTGTTCTGCAACAGACGTTCTACACCTTGGAGAACGCTTTGTCGGTGCTCGGCAGTCTTTCCGATCAACCCCTGTTCGAGGAATCGTTGCTCGACGAGGACCGGGTTTACGAAGCACAACTTCGCATGCGTCTGGATACGGCCAGGCTGCCCAAGCCGCTCCAGATCGATGCGCTCGGATCGGACGACTGGGACGTGTCATCTTCGTGGTTCCGGTGGACCATCCAGCGATGAGCCGCCGGTTGCAGAAATTCCGCAGGTCCCTGATGACGCGCGGCATGCGATACGTCGTCGGGCTTGCGTTGATTCTCGGCGTTCTCATGCTCTACTTGCTGTCGACCGCCAGCACCAATACGACGGATGTGGGCAATAACCTGCCGAGGCTGCTCGGCTTCGGTGTCGCCATTATTGTTGCCTTGATGGTACTGGTCGGTTTTCAGCTGGTCTTCCTGCGCCGCCGCCTCAAAGCGCGCATATTCGGATCCAAGCTGACGCTGCGCCTGGTCATTGTCTTCACCATTGTGTCAGTGCTGCCTGGCGTCGTCATGTACGGCATATCGGTTCAGTTCCTCGCCGGATCGATCGAGTCATGGTTCGATGTTCGCGTCGATAGCGCCCTGGAAGGCGGCCTGAATCTCGGGCGTGTCAACCTCGAATCCGGCTTGCGCGAACTTCAGCGCAAGGCCGATTCGATGGCGGTGAGCCTGTCCGACGGCAAGGTTGTCACACCGGTTTCAACACTCAACCAGTTACGTGAGCAGGCGGCGGTGCACGAAGCCGCGTTGTTGTCATCGGATGGAAACATCATCGCGTTTTCGGGTGTCGATTCAGAGCAACTGATGCCGGTCGTCCTCAATCCATCGGTGCTGCGCCAGGTGCGATTACAGCAACCCTACCTTGCAGTCGAGGAAGATGGCTCCGCTGGCTTGCGCCTGCGCGTTGCCGTGCCGGTTAACAAGCCGGGCGGCGAAACCGAGATCCTGCAACTAATGCAACCGGTGTCGGAGCGGCTGGCGCGCGACGCGGCCCTGGTACAGGAAGCCTATCGCGACTATCAGGAATTGTCTCTGTCCCGGCATGGCCTCAAGCGCCTCTACACCCTGGCGCTGACGCTCTCATTGGGATTGGCGCTGCTTTCCGTGCTGCTGCTTGCGATCATGTTCAGTAACCGCCTGTCCTCGCCACTGGGTTTTCTGGCCGCCGGCACGCGTGCGGTAGCGCAAGGAGATTTCAGTCTGCGTCAGCCAGTGCACAGACAGGATGAGCTTGGTGTGCTGACCGAGTCATTCAATGCCATGACCGAGCAGCTTTCGGAGGCGCAGCGGGCTGCACAACGTCATCAGGAAGCACTTTCCGCGGCGAAAGCCTATCTGGAGAGCATTCTCGCCAACCTGTCAGCCGGGGTGCTTTCGTTTGATACGCAATTCCGGCTACGCGCGAGTAACCGTAGTGCCGAGAAGATACTCGGGGCGGACCTCACCCAGCTGATCGGAAAAAGTCCCGAGCACTGGACAGCCAGTGCTCCACGGCTGGTGAACATCGGCCAGGTTGCGCGCACGCGGTTTGTTGACGACGCGGATTCGACCTGGGAGCAACAGATCGATGTTGACACCCAGACGGGGAAACAGGTGTTGTTGCTGCGCGGTTCGCAACTCCAGGAAGGAAAGGAAAAAGGTTACGTGGTGGTGTTTGATGACGTGACCAAACTGTTGCAGGCGCAGCGTTATGCTGCCTGGGGCGAGGTGGCACGACGGCTCGCGCACGAAATCAAGAATCCGCTAACGCCTATCCAGTTGTCCGCCGAGCGTTTGCAGCGAAGGCTGTCGGAGAAGCTCGATGAGTCGGATTCGGATGTCCTGAACCGGTCGACGCATACCATCGTCAACCAGGTATCGGCTCTGAAGGATATGGTCAACGCATTCAGCGAGTATGCCCGCTCTCCCGAGACCGACCTCGTGCCGATTGATCTGAATGCGCTGGTTGGTGAAGTAATCGAACTGTATGAAGCGTCGAGGCCACGGCTTCGCGTCGAGCTTGGCAGTGGTTTGCCGGCCATTTCCGGCGACCGGACGCAGCTCAGACAATTGGTGCACAACCTTTTGCAGAATGCCGAACAAGCGGTCGCCGAAGTCAGTCGGCCGCAGATCGTTGTGCGCACCAGCGAGGATGAGGACGGCGTCGTGCTGTCGGTACGCGACAACGGGTCCGGATTCCCGGAACAGATGATGGCTCGCGTCTTCGAGCCCTACGTGACCAGCAAGGCGAAGGGAACCGGTCTTGGTCTTGCCATCGTCAAGAAGATTGTTGAAGAACACGACGGCAGTATCGCGATCTCGAATCCCGAGTCCGGCGGTGCGCTGGTTGAAATCAAATTCGCCAAGGTAGCCAGGGTCTCGGATACGGGCCGGGCTGCCATGAATCAATAGCGGGTCCAGGAACGATGAGCCAGATTCTGGTGGTAGACGATGAGGTCGGCATTCGCGAGTTGCTGTCCGAGATCCTGCGCGAGGAAGGTCATCAGGTTCGTCTTGCCGACAGCGCTTCCAAGGCGAGGGAACTGCGGTCGCGATCGACACCGGATCTGGTGCTGCTCGATATCTGGATGCCCGACAGCGATGGCGTCACGCTGCTCAAGGAGTGGGCGTCAACCGGGCAATTGACCATGCCGGTCGTCATGATGTCCGGGCATGGCACCATCGACACGGCGGTGGAAGCGACGCGCATCGGCGCTTATGGGTTCCTCGAGAAACCGATCGCGTTGCAAAAATTGCTTTCGACAGTCGGTCTCGCGCTTGAACAGGGCCATTCGAGCGACAAGCCCTTGCCGGTGTTTGCGACGATTGGCAGGTCGGCTGCCGCGGGGCAGATACGCGAGCAACTCGAGCGTGTCAGAAAACTGCAAAGCTCGGTATTGTTCGTTGAGCCGCCCGGTGCTGGCGCGGATCAGTGCGCGCGCCTGCTCGCAAAAAAAGACCACTCGTGGGTAGAGATTGCCAGCCCGGGGCAGTTTGACGAGCGCCGCGAAGAGTTGCCGCGGTTGGCGCTACGGGGAACCATATACTTGCGCGACGTCCATGAGTTCTCGCGCGAACAACAGTTTGCGTTGCTTGCAATGATGGCGGATCTTGAAGCAAGCGGTACGCGCTTGCTGTCATCGACGACGACGTCTTTGCCCGAATGCATCAATGCGGCTACGTTTGAAGCACGCCTGTACGCCGTTCTTGCCGGGAGCATCATCCGTCTGCCGGCGTTGCGCGAGCGTTCCGAAGATATTCCCGAACTGATCGAACAGATTCTCCTGCAAGCCCTCCCGGCGAGAGATGCGCGATCTCGTACGTTCAACATGGCGGCCTTGAACATGCTGCGCAATCATCACTGGCCGGGTAATCTTGTTCAGCTTCAGACGGTCGTGAAAAGCTGCCTGCAGCTTGCTACAGGAACGGAAATCGGCGTTGGCGATGTCAGTAATGCGCTGGCGGAATTTGACGAGGCCGTGCCGGTCATCGACGAGCGGCTCGATCTTGACCGTGACCTGCGCGCTGCACGAGAAGATTTCGAGCGCATTTATTTCGAGTACCACCTCAACCGGGAGAACGGCAACATGTCCCGGGTCGCAACGCGGGCCGGGCTGGAGCGCACGCATCTGTACCGCAAAATCAAACAATTGGGGCTCAAGGCGCCACGCCGCACCGACGATTGACGCCTTGGCGCGTGTCCGGCACTCCCTGAGATAGAATATGACGGCTCCCGGAGCCGGTTGATCCCGGGCGCCGATCGATCCCGGAACACCCGTTCCGGGATTTTGTTTTCCTGGAAGAGGACCAATGGCGAACAGAACTGAATTGGCCAACGCCATCCGCGTGCTGGCAATGGACGCAGTACAAAAGGCTAACTCCGGTCATCCGGGTATGCCGATGGGCATGGCTGATATCACCGAAGTCCTGTGGCGCAAATATCTGCGCCACAATCCTGCCAATCCGGCATGGGCCAACCGCGACCGGTTCGTGCTGTCGAACGGTCATGGCTCGATGCTTCTGTACGCGGTGTTGCACCTCACCGGCTACGATCTGCCGATGGAACAGATCAAGGCGTTCCGGCAACTACACTCCAAAACCCCGGGGCACCCCGAATACGGCGTGACGCCAGGCGTGGAAACCACTACCGGGCCGTTGGGGCAAGGCCTGGCCAATGCCGTCGGCATGGCGATCGCAGAAAAACTGCTCGGCAGCGAATTCAACCGCCCCGGCTTCGATGTCGTCGATCATCATACTTATGCGTTTGTCGGTGACGGCTGCCTGATGGAAGGTATTTCGCACGAAGCGTGTTCGTTGGCAGGCGTGCTCGGACTGGGCAAGCTTGTCGTCTTGTATGACGACAACGGAATTTCGATTGATTCGGACAAGGCGCATATCAGCCTGTGGTTTTCCGATGAGACACACAAGCGCTTCGAAGCCTATGGCTGGCATGTGATCGACGGTGTCGACGGGCACGATCCAGACGCGGTCGATCGCGCCATTAACGAAGCCCGTTCGGTAATCGAGAAGCCGTCGCTGATTTGTTGCAAAACCAGAATCGGCAAAGGCTCTCCCAACAAACAAGGCACCGGTGCGGCACATGGCGCTGCGCTCGGAGACGACGAGGTGGCTGCCACGCGAAAGGCGCTGGGCTGGTCGCACCCGCCTTTCGAAATTCCGGACGATGTCTACGCCGGATGGGACGCGCGAGCCCAGGGCGCAAAACTGGAAAGTGAATGGACTCAGTTGCTCGATGCCTACGCCCGCAAGTTTCCTGACGAAGCGGCCGAATTCAAGCGGCGTGCCAAAGGCGAATTGCCGGCGCAGTGGCAATCGAAATGCGAGGCTATCGTTTCCGGAATTGCGAAGAAGGCAGAGAAACTGGCCACCCGCAAGGCTTCGCAGAATGCGCTGGAAGCATTCGCACCATTGCTTCCCGAACTGGTTGGCGGATCGGCTGATCTGGCCGGTTCGAATCTAACCATGTGGTCAGGGTCGAAATCGATTACCGAGCCCGGCGGCAATTACGTCTTTTACGGCGTGCGCGAGTTCGGCATGGCGGCGATCATGAATGGCATCGTGCTGCACGGCGGATGCATTCCCTATGGCGGGACTTTTCTCGTTTTCTCCGATTACTGCCGCAACGCACTTCGTGTTGCGGCGCTGATGGGCGCGGGCAGCATTTTCGTTTTTACCCATGATTCGATCGGCCTCGGAGAAGACGGTCCGACCCATCAGCCGGTCGAGCATGCAACGACTCTCAGACAAATTCCGAATCTCGACGTATGGCGGCCGTGTGACGCTGTGGAAACCGCAGTAGCGTGGTCAATGGCGATCGAGCGTCGAAACGGCCCGACGTCTCTGTTGCTCACGCGCCAGGGCGTTCCGCACCAGCCGCGCTCGGCAGCGCAGATCGAACAGATACGCCGGGGCGGTTACGTACTTGCCGATGCGGATGATCCTGCCGCGATCATTATTGGCACCGGGTCCGAGCTGGCGCTCGCGATGGATGCACAGCGCGCGCTGGCGGAAAAGGGTGTTGCGGTGCGTGTCGTATCGATGCCGTCGACCGACGTGTTTGATCGGCAAGACGCTGCGTATCGGGACAGCGTGCTGCCCGGCGGCCTGCCGCGCGTGGCAGTCGAGGCTGGCGTGACCGATTTCTGGCGCAAGTATGTCGGCCTGGAGGGCGCTGTCGTAGGAATCGATTCCTTCGGGGA
>LJTS01000185.1 GCA_001304425.1 Betaproteobacteria bacterium SG8_40 | reverse complement strand
GGCGTGCCGGAGGGCATGGTTTCGTCGCAATATCCGGATGGTGACGCCGCCGTTACCGATGCCGCTTCCGACGATGTCGTGTCTTTGACCGAACCCGGCGCCGACGTCGCACCGGATCCACAACAGGCAACCGCCGGCACGCCGCGCGATTCGGTCGCGCCTGCTGCTCCCGGCAGGAATATTTCGCCAGTCGAGCAAGTTCGTTTGCAGCTCGGATTTCGCGAAGAGTCCTGGGTAGAAGTCACCGACAGGTACGGAGAAGTCATTTTCGCCGAACTCGTGCCACGGGGCGTAGCGCGGGCGATCAGCGGGTCACCGCCGCTCACGGTAGTCATCGGCAACGCGGCCGGGGTCGATCTCGTATTTAACGGCAAACCGATCAATCTGTCCCTGCATACCAGGGTCGACGTCGCGCGCCTGACACTCGAATAGCGGTAAAGGCAATGGCAACACATATACCGGCTCGGCGAAACGCGACTGCAGTGCGTGTCGGCAACGTGGTGATTGGCGGCACTGAACCAATTGTCGTGCAGTCAATGACCAATACCGATACGGCCGACCTGGAGGCCACGCTGGCGCAGGTGGAGGCATTGTTCGCGGCCGGGTCCGAGATGGTCCGTATAACGGTCAATTCGGCCGAGGCCGCCGCGGCGGTCGCGCCTTTGCGGCAAAGGCTGAACGACAAGGGAATCCACGGGCCGTTGGTCGGTGACTTTCACTTCAACGGCCATCGCCTGCTGTCACAGTTTCCTGATTGCGCGGCAGCACTCGACAAGTACCGGATCAATCCGGGCAACGTCGGCAAAGGGGCGAAGCGCGATGAGCAATTCGCGACGATGATCGAGGCCGCCTGCGAGTATCAGAAACCGGTTCGTATCGGCGTGAACTGGGGAAGCCTCGATCAGCAACTGCTGGCGCGGATGATGGATGAGAATGCGGCCCGCGCGCAGCCGCTGGATGCCGACGAGGTGATGCGTGAAGCCCTGGTGGTATCGGCACTGGAAAGCGCGCAACAAGCGGAGGCCCTCGGGCTGGCGCGCGACCGTATCGTACTGTCGTGCAAGGTGAGCGACGTGCAGGACCTCATTGTCGTGTATCGCCGCCTGGCACAGCGCTGCGATTATCCGTTGCACCTGGGACTGACCGAAGCGGGCATGGGCAGCAAGGGCATCGTGGCTTCGACCGCGGCGATGGCGGTGTTGCTCCAGGAA
The DNA here is from genome assembly GCA_001304425.1 of Betaproteobacteria bacterium SG8_40. Taxonomy (GTDB): domain Bacteria; phylum Pseudomonadota; class Gammaproteobacteria; order Burkholderiales; family Eutrophovitaceae; genus SG8-40. The sequence continues at coordinate 5,550 of LJTS01000185.1, read as the reverse complement.
GGCATTGGCGACACGATTCGGGTTTCGCTCACACCGGACCCCGGAGGGGACCGCACGCGGGAAGTGACGGTGGCCCAGGAAATCCTGCAGACAATGGGGTTACGCTCGTTTGCGCCGCTGGTGATAGCTTGTCCGGGTTGCGGTCGCACATCGAGTACCTATTTTCAGGAACTGGCGGGCGACATACAGGCTTATCTGCGCAGACAGATGAAGCAATGGCGCGAAGTTTATCCGGGCGTTGAGCAAATGCGTGTTGCGGTGATGGGTTGCGTGGTCAACGGACCGGGCGAAAGCCGCCACGCCGACATCGGCATCAGCCTGCCGGGCTCCGGCGAGCGGCCGGTCGCCCCGGTTTTCATCGATGGCGAGAAAGCAGTGACGCTCAAGGGAGAGCATATTGCGCAGGAATTCCAGGCGCTTGTCGAGCAATACGTGCAACGCCGGTTCGGCGCGAACGCAAAGCAGGCCGACGAGGCCGCTCGCGAAGCGCCGGTGCGGGGCTGAGCGCATCCGTTTCACCGAATCCGACCGCTAAAGCAGCCAGCATGAAAGCCATCCAAGCAGTCCGCGGAATGAATGACGTATTGCCGGACCACGCTCCGCTCTGGGAGCATTTCGAGCAGACGGTGCGCGACTGGCTGGGCCGTTATGGCTATCGCAACATACGCATGCCGGTTCTGGAGAAAACGGAGCTCTTCGTTCGTTCTATCGGGGAGGTCACGGACATCGTCGAGAAGGAGATGTATACCTTCATCGACCAGCTCAACGGCGAGAGCCTGACGCTGCGCCCGGAAGGCACTGCATCATGCGTGCGCGCGGCGATCCAGCACAATCTTTTGTACAACGGTCCTTGCCGGGTGTTTTACTGGGGACCGATGTTCCGCCATGAGCGCCCGCAGAAGGGCAGATTCCGCCAGTTCCACCAGGTCGGCGTAGAGGCGCTGGGATTCGGCGGACCGGAAGTCGATGCCGAACACATGATCATGGGAGCGCGGCTGTGGAAAGACCTCGGGCTCGATGACATTCGCCTCGAAATCAATTCGCTGGGCAGCAGCGATTCGAGGGCGCGGTACCGCTCGCGGCTGATCGCGTATCTCGAATCCCGCATCGATGAACTCGATGAAGATTCCCGGCGCCGCCTGCATACCAATCCGCTGCGCGTTCTCGACAGCAAGAACCCGGCGATGCAGAGCATTGTCGAACAGGCGCCGCGGCTGGAAGACGACCTCGATGAAGCGTCGCTGGCCTCGTTCGACCGGTTGCAGTCGTTGTTGCGTGCCGCCGGTGTCGGATTCACGATCAATCCACGTCTGGTGCGTGGTCTCGACTACTACAATGACGCGGTTTACGAATGGACCACGACGCGCCTCGGCGCACAGGGTACCGTGTGTGCCGGCGGCAGGTATGATGGCCTGTTTGCGCAAATCGGCGGCAAGCCGTCGGCCGCCTGCGGTTTTGCGATGGGCATCGAACGGCTGCTGGCGTTGATCGAGGAATCCGGCGGTACGCCCCGCGCGCAGGCGCCGGATGTCTACGTGGTGCACGCAGGAGAGGCGGGGAGCCGGTACGCATGGAAGGTGGCCGAGGCGCTGCGCGACCATCGGCTGGCAGTCGTCCTGCATTGCGGCGGCGGCAGTTTCAAGTCGCAGATGAAGCGCGCCGACGGTAGTGGCGCTCGCTATGCTGCAATCATCGGGGACGATGAGGCGCACGGCGAAGTGGTCTCGGTCAAGCCGTTGCGCGAAACGGGGGAGCAGCAGAAGCTGGCGGTCGACGAGGTTGCCGAACTGGTTCGCGCTCCCGGGCAGTGATGGCGAAATTGCCCGGCAGCGCCGGTTTGGGCGAAAACCGGAAATTATCCGAATTCAAATCATGGACATGGAAAGTTAGGTAATGGCTACTTACGACCTGGAAGAACAGGAACAGATTGATTCGTTGAAACAGTTCTGGCGTGACTACGGGCGGCTTGTCATTGCCGCAGCGGTGGCATTCATCGTCGGAGTTGGCGGCACGCAGGGCTGGAAGCATTACAAGCGCACGCAGGCAGCGGAGGCGTCCCAGCAATTCGTCAAGCTCGAGCAAGCGGTCGGAAAAGGTGACGCGAACGAGATTCGCAATGTGGCCGGCGAGATCATCGCAGACTATTCGAGTACGCCTTACGCGGCGATGGCCGCGATGATCGTCGCCGGGATCGAGCGCCGTGCGGGAGACCTCGATGCGGCGGCAGACCGTCTTCGTTGGGCCGTCGAGAACGGGAAGAGCGAGGAGGTGCGCACGCTGGCCCGCTTGCGCCTGGCCGCAGTGTTGCTGGACCAGGAGCAATACGATGCGGCACTGAAGCAACTCGACGGCACGCCCGGCGATGCGTTCGCAGGTCTGTATTCGGATTTGCGCGGTGACGTACTGGTTGCCCAGGGAAAGCCGGCCGAGGCGCGGGCGCAATACCAGCAGGCGTTGGAAAAGTCGTCCGCAAACAGTCCCTGGCGCGACGTCGTGCAGATCAAGCTGGACGCGCTGGGCGCTAATTGATGTCAGGCAGGCCGGCTCTCGCAATTTCTCTGCTGGTCTTGCTGCTGGCCGGCTGTGCAGCCAAGGGGGTCGAACCTTCGCCGTTGCCGGAGTTCACGCCGACTGTGGGCGCGCGTGTAGCGTGGAAGGCGTCCGCCGGCATATCCGGCGGCTTTATGTTTACGCCGGTCGTTTTCGGGAACATGGTGTGCGCTGCCAGCGGCAAAGGGCGGCTGACCTGTTACGAAGGCGACAGGGGCAAGCGTCTGTGGTCCAGCCAGCCGGGCGTTACCGTCTCGGGCGGTGTCGGTACCGGCGAGAACATGGTGCTGGTCGGCACCAACAAGGCCGAAGTGCTGGCCTACGGGACCAACGGCGTATTGCTCTGGCGCGCAAGGGTGTCGAGCGAAGTTCTCAGCGCACCGGTCGGTTCCGGCTCGATCGTGGTCGTTCGTACCGGCGATAGCAAGGTTTTTGCGCTCGATGCCCGGGACGGGCGGCGACTCTGGGAGTATGAGGCGCCGGCACAGCCGCTGGTTTTGCGAGCCAACCCGAGTATGGTTATCACCGATGATGGCAACGTGATCGGTGGTTTCCCGGGCGGGAGGCTGACCAAGCTCAACACCCGCGACGGCAGCCTGCTGTGGGATATCCAGATCGCAACGCCGCGCGGTGACAATGAACTCGAACGCATGGTGGACGTCGCCGGGACGCCGTTGCTGCAGGATGGATACGTCTGCGCCGTGGCGTTCCAGGGACGAATCGGCTGTTTCGATACGCAAAAAGGAGAGCAGATCTGGGCTCGTAGTGCGTCGAGTGCCGGCGGTATCGTTGCGGACCCGCGGAATGTTTATTTCACCGAGGCCGACGGAGCGGTTGTCGCCTACGACAAGGGTTCGGGCGCCAGCGTCTGGCGCCAGGACAAGTTGCTCCACCGGCGCGTGACGGCCCCGGTTGTCGTCGGCGACTGGCTGGTGGTCGGCGACTATCAGGGTTACGTTCACGTTCTATCGCGCGAGGACGGGGCTTTTGTCGCGAGAATGGCGACCGATGGCAGCGCAATCGTTACGGCTCCGGTATCGCAGCAGGGGCGCGCCGTTGTCCAGACCGAGACAGGCGGGTTGTACGTAGTCGCTTTCAAGCGTCCTTCCTGAGATGTCCGCCATGGCGCTGTCCCGTCTGCGCGCCGCCAGCGGCGCGGGCGCATAGCCATGCGGCCCACCGTGGTTCTGGTCGGACGGCCCAACGTTGGCAAGTCCACGCTGTTCAACCGGCTGACGCGGTCGCGCTCGGCGCTGGTGGCCGACACGCCGGGATTGACCCGGGATCGCCACTATGGTCATGCAAGAGCCGGCGACAAGGCCTTTATCGTCGTGGATACCGGCGGACTCGAGCCCGCTTCGGATCACGGTTTGAGCCAGGCAATGGCGGCGCAGACGATGCAGGCGGTCGACGAGGGTGATGCCATCATATTCATGGTCGACGTTCGCGACGGCCTTGCACCCCAGGACCGCACTATCGCCGAGCAATTGCGGCGTACCGGACGCAAGGTCTGGCTGGTGGCCAACAAGGCAGAAGGCATGAATGCCGGCATCGTCTCGGCGGAATTCCATGAACTCGGGCTGGGCGACCCGATTACGATTTCCGCCGCCCACGGCGAAGGCGTGCGCGAGTTGATGGATCATGTGCTCGCGCCGTTTGCGCCGGAACCCGGAGAAGAAGCAGCCAGGGTCGATCACCCCAGCATCGCGGTGGTCGGCAGGCCGAATGCCGGCAAGTCCACGCTGGTCAACGCGCTGCTGGGTGAAAAGCGCATGATCGCCTTTGACGAGCCCGGGACGACCCGCGATTCGATACACGTCGAATTCGAACGCAACGGGTCGACTTACACGGTTATCGATACCGCCGGGATGCGAAAGCGCGGGCGGGTGCACGAGGCCGCGGAAAAGTATTCCGTGGTGAAGACCCTGCAGGCGATCGAGGACGCCAATGTGGCTGTTCTGGTGCTGGACGCGACGCAGGAAGTCGCCGATCAGGACGCCAGCATCGCCGGCTTCATCCTCGAGGCGGGGCGGGCGCTGGTTGTCGCGATAAACAAGTGGGATGCCGTGGATGCGCAGGGGCGAGAACGGATACGCCGCGAGTACGAACGCAAGCTGGGTTTTCTGGATTCAAGGCGGCGATGTCGCGCCTGCCAACCCCGAAACTGACTCGTGTTCTGGAGGAAGCCACGCAGAAACAGGCGCCGGCGCGCCGCGGTTACCGGCGCCCTAAACTGCGCTACGCGCACCAGGGGGGCGTCAATCCGCCGCTCATCGTGATCCATGGCAACTCGCTTGAGGACATCTCGGAAGACTACCGCCGTTACCTCGAAAGGGCCTTCATGCAGGCTTTCCAGTTGCGCGGGACGCCTGTCAGAGTGGTGTTCAAGCAGGGCACCAATCCCTATGCCGACCGCAAGCGCGGGCGCCAGAGATAACGGTTTTGGGATGGTATTGGCGGCCGGATTCCAGTAGAGTGCCTAATGGCAAAGATTAAAAAACCGGTAAAAATCAAAAAAAAGGAGCAGCCATGAGCGCAAAAGGGCAATTACTACAAGACCCGTTCCTGAATACGCTGCGCAAAGAGCATGTGCCCGTGTCGATTTATCTCGTGAACGGGATCAAGTTGCAGGGGCAGATCGAGTCTTTCGACCAGTATGTCGTACTGCTCAAGAACACGGTCACCCAGATGGTATACAAGCATGCCATCTCGACAGTCGTGCCCGCCCGGGCGGTCAGCCTCGCGGTCGATCAGGGAACTGCCGACTGAGATCGGGAGTCCTAACCGGCAGTGACGATTTCGTTGATCGCAAGGTACAAACAGAGTTGATAGCCGATTCCGGCCGGTTGCCCCGGAGCCACCCCGCCTTTTGATGCTGGAACGCGCGAGCGGCGGAGACCGTGCCATCGTAGTGGCGCTTGACCTGCGCGATCCCGACTACGCGGAGAGCGTGGAGGAGATGCTGCGTCTTGCCGACAGCGCCGGGGTCCAGGTGCTTGG
>LJTS01000184.1 GCA_001304425.1 Betaproteobacteria bacterium SG8_40 | reverse complement strand
TCTTCTGGAAGCGCACCCAGATATCGGTCTGGATGTACTCCACCAGATGGCCGAGGTGAATGCTGCCGTTGGCATACGGCAGGGCCGAGGTGACGAGGATTTTGCGCGACATCGAGAGGCGAATTAAACGGCGGCGGTGAAAAGGCGCAATTCTAACAGTCTGTTGCGGCGCCGACTGTGCGAATTCCGGGGCATCGTGATGCGTTCGCCGGCGCTATTGCCGGGTGTCAGCGGCGATCAACCGCGCAGCGGAGAGGGTTTTGGCAGCATGTCGGACGGTCGGGCTTTTCGTTAGAATTGGCGGCCACCAGAAAGGGAAGGTCAAAGTGGCACAGACTGAAGAAAGCATTCGCGAAGCGCTGGCGCAGCTCATCGATCCGGCCACCGGGCGCGATTACGTCGGCAGCGGCGAAGTCAAGGCAGTGGATCTGGAGGGCGGCAAGGTTACTGTCGCCGTCGAACTCGGCTATCCCGCCAAAAGCGTGGCCGAGGAGATCAAGCAATCGATCACGGAGAAGCTTCGCCAACTGCCCGGCGTCGACAAGGTCGCGGTGTCGGTATCGACCAACATCGTTTCGCATGCCGCGCAGGCCGGACTGAAGCTGTTGCCCGGCATCAAGAACGTGATCGCGGTGGCCTCGGGCAAGGGCGGCGTGGGCAAGTCGACAACGACCGCCAACCTGGCCCTGGCATTGGCGGCGGAAGGCGCGCGCGTGGGCATACTGGATGCCGACATTTACGGCCCGTCGCAGCAGATGATGATGGGGCTGAGCGGACGCCCCGAGTCGACCGATGGCAAGACCATCGAGCCGATGCAGGCGCACGGTGTACAGACGATGTCGATCGGGGTCCTGATCGACATGGATCAGCCGATGGTATGGCGCGGCCCGATGGTGACCCAGGCGCTGGAACAACTCCTTCGCGATACGCAGTGGAAGGATCTGGATTATTTGATCGTGGATCTGCCGCCGGGCACCGGCGATATTCAGCTCACGCTGTCGCAGAAGGTCCCGTTAACGGGCGCCATAATTGTCACCACGCCCCAGGACATTGCGCTGATCGATGCACGCAAGGCGCTCAAGATGTTCGAAAAGGTGAATGTGCCCATACTCGGCATTGTCGAAAACATGAGCATCCACGTGTGCTCGAACTGCGGTCACGAGGAGCACATATTCGGCGAAGGCGGCGCGCAGCGCATGAGCGGGGACTACGGTGTCGATCTGCTCGGGCAGTTGCCGCTGGACATTCGCATTCGCGAGCAGGCCGACTCCGGCCGGCCCACCCTGGTTTCGGACCCGGACAGCGCCGCGAGCCGCATCTACAAGGAAGTCGCGCGCAAGGCGGCGGCAAAGATCGCCATGAAGAAGCGTGACTACGGTGGCGCTTTCCCCAAGATCGTGGTCCAGAACACCTGAGAACCGGCGCCGGCGATGCTGCCGTTGCCATCCGGCCCAATTGCCGGGGATGATGCCCGTAGTGGTTTTTCGTAAGTCGCTGATCCCGTATCAGTGCCACGCGTAATGAGTGCTATGTGTGATCAGTGCGATAGGTCACCAGCACCAGAATCAAGGAACAGATATGACAGTCAAGTCGGATCGGTGGATACGCCGGATGGCGCAGGAACAGCGCATGATCGAGCCGTTCGAGCCGCAACAGGTCAAGAGCGTCGACGGCGAGAAGATCGTGTCGTTTGGCACATCGAGCTATGGCTACGATATTCGCTGTTCGGACGAGTTCAAGATATTCACCAATATCAACTCCACCATTGTCGACCCGAAGCAGTTCGACTCAGCGTCGTTTGTGGACTTCAAAGGCGATGTCTGCATCATCCCGCCCAATTCGTTCGCGCTGGCGCGAACGGTGGAGTACTTCCGCATCCCGCGCGACGTGCTCACCATCTGCCTGGGCAAGTCGACCTATGCGCGCTGCGGGATTATCGTCAACGTGACGCCGTTCGAGCCCGAGTGGGAGGGGTACGTGACGCTGGAGTTTTCCAACACCACGCCGCTGCCCGCGAAGATCTACGCCAATGAGGGTGTCGCCCAGGTCGTGTTCTTCCAGTGCGCTCCGGACGACGTGTGCGAAACGTCTTACCGCGACCGCGGTGGCAAGTACCAGGGGCAGGAAGGAGTGACCCTGCCGCGGATCTGAGGCGCCAGAGAGCCGCAATTTCTCCCAGCCGGGCTTGATTCCTGCGTTGGGGGGCCTATAATGCGCCGTTCATTTTTCGGGGTTTCCCTTTTCCGGTCTGTGAGTTAAGCCGGTTTCCGCCACAAGCAAAGGGGGTCATCATGACAAGAGAAACGTTAGGTTAGGCAAGCGTTCGCGCCGTCGCCCAGCCTCGTTTTTTTCACGTTTTCTTCCAGGAAAGAATGCGATGACCATGCAGTCCGCGCTCAATGCGCAACCCGAAATCGATCAGTACTTCGATACACATCCCGATCCCCGGCTTGACTTCACGCACGTCCAGCGAGCGTTGCAGGCCGGATATGCCCGGCCGTTCCTGCTGATTGACCCGGAAATCATCCGTGCCAAATACCGCCGGTTTCGTGCCGCGATGCCGCGTGTTCACACGCATTACGCGGTCAAGGCCAACCCCGATCCCCGGGTAGTCGAAATTCTCGCCAAAGAGGGTTCCGATTTCGAGATTGCCTCGACCGCCGAACTTGACCTGCTGGTGTCACTCGGGGTGAAACCTTCAAGGGTTCAATACAGCAACCCGGTAAAAGCGCGCGCATCCATTGAATACGCCGCGAGCAAGGGTGTTGTGTGGTTTGCATTCGATAGCATCGAGGAACTGCGCAAGATTCACTCGGTCGCGCCGCATGCCAAACTTTACCTGCGTATCGACACGCCGAATATCGGCAGCGACTGGCCGCTGTCCGGGAAGTTCGGCGCCAAGTTGCGGGAAGTGGACGCGATTATCGACGCCGCCGCCGAACTCGGTGCGGACCTCTGCGGCGTGACGTTTCATGTCGGGTCACAGTGCCGCAATGCCGAGAACTGGCGCGTTGCCATCGATAATGCGAAACGGATTTTCTGCAACATGCGGCTCAAGGGCCTGGTGCCGAAACTGCTCAACATCGGTGGCGGCTTTCCGGTGCGCCTGACCAAGCCGATTCCTTCGGTGGAAGTCATCGGCACGGTCGTCAACGAGTCGATTGCCGACCTCGGCGACGATATTCGTGTCGTTGCCGAGCCGGGACGCTATCTGGTATCGGATTCGGCCTGTTTCGTTTGCCGTGTGATCGGTGCCTCGCGACGCGGCGACGAGCGCTGGTTGTATCTGGACGCCGGTATGTTCGGCGGTCTGCTGGAAAGCACCCAGGGACTGCAGTTCGAGCTCGAGTCGGACCGCAAGGGGGCGCTGGTGCCCTGGCATGTCGCCGGGCCGACTTGTGATTCGGTGGACGTGCTGATGAAAGACCAGATGCTGCCTGAAGATCTGCGTGACGATGATTTCATCTACTTCCCCAACGCAGGGGCGTACACGACCGCTTACGCGAGTACCTTCAACGGCTTTCCGTTGCCCGACGTGCGCTTCGTATAGCGAGAATTGTCCGGATGGCAGAAGGCGGAAGACACTGTCTTCCGCCTTTTTCTTTGGCTCGCACCTCGACCCGATGGCCCGTGCGTTTACTCTGTGGCCTTGCGATCCAGTGTGACGAAGCGGTATTCGAAACCGTTTCCGGACGCCTCGCCGGGCTGCTGCGCCGACTCGCGCCATTGCGCCGGATCGATTTGCGGGAACAGCACGTCGCCGTCGAAATCCTTGTCGATCTGTGTGAGCTCGATCCGGTCGGCAATCGGCAGCGCCGCCTGATAAATCTGCTGGCCGCCGATGACGAACACCTTGTCGGCGCCGGCAGTCATTTCCAGTGCCGCGGCCAGGGAAGTGGCCGTCTCGACGCCCTCGATCGCAAGATCCGGCTGGCGGCTGATGACGACATTCCTTCTTCCGGGCAAAGCGCGACCGATGGAGTCATAGGTCTTGCGCCCCATGACTATGGGGTGGCCCATGGTGAGACTGCGAAACCGTTTCAGGTCTTCGGGCAGCCGCCACGGGAGCGCGCCGTCTTTGCCGATGACGCGGTTGCGCGCCATGGCGACGATCAGAACGACCTTCGGGTTTCTGCTTCCGGCGGCACCGGATCCGGCGGTCACACCGCCACCGGCGCCTTTATCGCGGGGTGGGGGTCGTAGCCGACCAGACTGAAATCGTCGTACTGGAAATCGAACAGGCTGGTCACGTCGGGGTTGATGACCATGCGCGGGAGCATTTTCGGTTGTCTGGACAACTGCTCGCGCGCCTGGTCCAGGTGATTGAGGTAGAGGTGGCAATCACCGAAGGTGTGCACGAAATCGCCCGGCTTGAGGCCGCACACCTGGGCAACCATCATGGTGAGCAGCGAATAGGAGGCAATGTTGAAGGGCACGCCGAGGAAGAAGTCGGCGCTGCGCTGATACAACTGGCAGGACAGCCTGCCGTCGGCGACGTAGAACTGGAAAAAGGCGTGACAGGGAGCGAGCGCCATGCGGTCGATGTCCGCGACATTCCAGGCCGATACGATCAGGCGACGCGAATCGGGATTGCGGCGGATCTCTTCCAGCACCTTGCTGATCTGGTCGATGTGCCGACCGTCCGCTGCCGGCCATGAGCGCCACTGGTGGCCGTAGACCGGGCCGAGTTCACCCTGTTCGTCTGCCCACTCGTCCCAGATGGTGACGCCGTGTTCCTTCAGGTAGGCGATGTTGGTGTCGCCTTTCAGGAACCACAGCAGTTCGTGAATGATCGATTTGAGGTGAACTTTCTTGGTTGTCAGCAGGGGAAAGCCTTGCTGCAGATCGAATCTGAGTTGCGCGCCGAATACGCTGAGTGTTCCGGTGCCGGTGCGGTCGGCTTTGTTGGTTCCCTCGTCGAGGATATGCTGCATCAAGTCTAGATATTGGCGCATGTGAGGTTCGCGAGAAGTTAAGGCGGCAGGCGGATGGCCGAACGCCCGTGAGTTTAAATTAATTTGCCGGCAGCGTTCGCGGCGGTTCGGAACGCGTTTGCTGTGTGCTACACTTCCTTCGAAAATTCAAAGAGTTCCGATAATCCAGAAAGTACTTTAATGTCGGGCAACACGTTAGGAAAACTGTTCTGTGTGACGTCGTTTGGCGAAAGCCACGGACCGGCGATCGGTTGCGTCGTTGACGGCTGCCCACCGGGGCTCGAACTGAGCGAAGCCGACATCCAGCGCCAGCTGGACCGGCGCCGGCCGGGTACGTCCCGGCATGTCACCCAGCGGCGCGAACCCGATAGCGTTGAGATCCTGTCCGGCGTGTTCGAGGGCAAGACAACGGGCACGCCGATCGGGCTGCTGATTCGCAACGTCGACCAGCGCTCTCGTGACTACGGCAACATCGCCGACACGTTCCGGCCGGGGCACGCCGATTACACCTACTGGCAGAAGTACGGCGTTCGCGATTACCGCGGCGGCGGACGGCAGTCGGCGCGCGAGACGGCAGTACGCGTTGCCGCCGGGGCGATCGCGCGCAAGTGGCTGGGCGAGCGCTACGGCATCGCCATTCGCGGCTACATGGCACAGATTGGCCCGATAGAGATCGCTTTCAAAACCTGGGATTCGGTCGATCAGAATCCGTTTTTCTCTCCCGATCCGGACATCGTTCCGGAGCTCGAAGCGTTCATGGACCGGTTACGCAAGTCCGGTGATTCCTGCGGTGCGAGAATATCGGTCATCGCCTCCGGTGTGCCGGTGGGGTGGGGGGAGCCGGTCTACGACAAGCTCGATTCGGATATCGCCTACGCGCTGATGAGTATCAATGCGGTAAAAGGCGTTGAAATCGGGGCCGGTTTCTCGGCGATCTCGCAGAAGGGCACCGAGCACAGCGACGAAATGTCGCCTCAGGGTTACCTGAGCAACAATGCCGGCGGGATACTGGGCGGCATATCGACGGGGCAGGACATCGTGGCCAGCA
>LJTS01000076.1 GCA_001304425.1 Betaproteobacteria bacterium SG8_40 | reverse complement strand
TTTATTCTTACGGCATGGCCGCAGGTGTGTCGCATCCCGGTTTGGTCAGCGTTTGTTGCCGATACATCGTGTCTGGCGAAACGGTAGAGCCGGCAAGCGCCCCCCGGTTTTCCAGCGATGACGCCCTCATCGCGGCATGTTTTCTGCTTTTTACCTGCTTCATCAGGTCTGCCGTCGCGCCAAAAAAAGAGCCACGCATGAAACAACATATCGAATCCCTCCCAGATCCGGTCATGATGATTTCCGAAGACGGCGCGATCGTCGCGGCGAACTCATTAATGCAGAGCCTGCTCCACTACACCCCAGAGGAGTTGCTCGAAAGGAAAGCCGAAGATCTTGCGCCGGTGGACTCGCGCGCCGACTACGCTCTGTGGTGGGACCGATTGATGCAGGCGGCAAGCGGGCAAAGCACCACCGGCGTCAACCATTTGCACGACATGCGGGCGTTGACCAAGGAAGGCACGGAAATCTCGCTCGATGTCAGTCTGAAGCGTTTCGATTCCGAAGAAACCGGCCCGTGCTTGATCGCTTCGTTTCGTGATGCAGCCGCAGGCAAACCGGGTGCCGCACAATCAGATGCAGACAAAACGACCGATCCGCTGAAAAGCCTGCCAGACCAGGAACAGTTTCTCGAATCATTGCAAGCGGCAGTGACCAACGCCCAGGCGGAAGGCCGTTTCGTCGCGGTCTTGACGATCAACAGCGGCCAGTACCGCAGCATTGTCGATACCCTGGGGCGTGAAGCCGGCGACGACTACCTCCGCGAGATAGTCACGCGTATCTCGCGCATCAGCCGTAAACAGGACACCATGGCACGGCTTTCCGGTGATGAGTTTGCTGTCATGATCGACAGTCTCGGAGACCCTGAAATCGTCAGCAAACTTGCGGCAAGAATCCAGTCGTTTCTGAGTGCGCCCGCGTACATCGGCGAGCACAGCTTCGCCCCCCGGCCCAACATCGGCGTCAGCGTATTCCCCACCGATTCCGTCGATCCGGAAATGGGAGCGCGGGCAAAGCAACGCCTGACGCTCGAAAGCGACCTCCGGTCAGCTATTTTCAAAGATGAGTTCGCGGTTCATTTCCAGCCATTCTTCGAACTGGAATCCGGCGAACTGTTCGGCGTGGAAAGCTTCCTGCGCTGGGAACATCCGAAGCTCGGAACAATCGAGTTGCATGATTTCATGCAGATAGCCGACGAAACCGGCATGGCCGCCCCGCTCGGCGAGACTGCCCTCTGGTTGACCTTCGAGGCGATTCGCAAGTGGAAAGCCATGGGCCATTGGCCAATGCGCGTAATCCATACTCTTTCGCCCCAGCAACTGTCCCGCCAGGAGTCGTTGTTGCGGCAGCTGCGCGGACTGCTGCTTGATTCGAAGATCGACCCACAGCATGTGCAATTCTGCATCCACGAAACCGCGATGCCCATTTCCGAAGAGCAGGTTACTGCCCTTCTCGAGATATCAGAAATGGGCTTCAGGGTCTGCATCGATGAATTCGGCATCGGCGCCTCGGCACTGACCTATCTGTTCGACTTGCCGGTGCACACCATCAAGCTTGCACCGGGCATGCTTGCCGAGGCGATCGAGGACGACCATTGCAAGGCAGTGCTCTCGGCAGGCGTTCAGATGGCTCGCAGCCTGAAAATCGAAGTGATTGCCGTCGATATCGAATCGGACGCACATCTGGAAACGGCCAGAGCGATCGGCTGCGACGCCGGCCAGGGCGACTGGAAGTGTCCGAGCATGAGTTTCGACAAACTGTGCAACGCACTGTTTACCGGACACCGCCCGCAAAAGGCCAAGAACGCGGCCCGCGAGTTGGCCAAACGCCAGGAGCTGATCTCCGGCACGCTGGACTGACGCCGGCAGTTTTCCTTATCACCGTTTCCGGCCGGCCCCGGCATTCCATTCCGGTTGCGGCAACCAAAGGCACCGGACCATCGCCGCCCGATCCGGGCGACAGCCGCGAGCTGACACGGACCCGGTTCTTGCCCAGCCCTCGCTAGTGCCCGAAGAGGCAGCCAGCCGTGCCTTGCAAGCGTCTGATTTCACTCGCGCCGCCGCCGATCCTGCCAGGCTGGCAACCGCCGTCCACTGGCGTATGACATAGGTCGTCGCAATACCCCGCTTTGAGGCCTTTCTGCCGGCGATGGCCGAGAAACGGTCCGGCAGCGATGCGAAGCACGCTCCTTTTGGTAAAGCCCCTGCCGACAGCGAGCAGCTGCCGTCGCATGCCCCGGCGGCTTGGCCCAGCACCAACCTTTCCAATCCTAACCTTATGAAATATCGGGATAACTCCGATAATTGCCGGATCTGGAACGGGACCGGCAGGCGGCACGATCAGCGCCGCGGCTTGTCCCTCACCGCGACGATCAGGCGCATTCGAAGCAAGCTTCGCCGATGCACACGGCATTGGGTGCCGGTGTGACTAGCACGGACTTTGCTCTTACGAGGTACCAAACGTCGATTTCACTCCCAATCGAGCCAACGAGAACCGCCGGCATCGTCCACGCAGGCACACGGAGCCTTGCCGGGCGGAGCTACGCCAGTAAAAGCGAGACCGCAAATGGAAGTCAGCCACAACATGGGATTCTGGGCCCTGATCGGCAACGCCAGTTTTCTGGTGCAGCTTGTCATGGCCATCCTCCTCGGCATGTCGATCATGTCTTGGTGGTACATCTTTCGGAAAATGTTCTCGATTCGCGAGACGTTGCAGCAGACCGATGCATTCGAAGCCGGATTCGTGGAAAACGCCAGTCTGCCCGTGCTTTATGAAAACGAAGTCAAATCCCGGCATCGCAGTGCGAGCCTGGGCCGCATCTTCGTGGCGGGCTTCCGCGAAGCCAGCAAGCTGCGGAAAATCGGCCGAGGAACGCTCAGCGGCACCCAGCTGGAAGGGGCACGCCGCGCGATGCGCGCCGCCTACCAGCGCGAAATGGACCGTCTGGAGAGCAAGCTCTCTTTCCTCGCAACGGTGGGATCGGTTAGCCCCTATATCGGTCTGTTCGGCACCGTGTGGGGCATCATGAACTCCTTCCGCGGCCTGGCCAACGTAGGCCAGGCCACACTGGCGAGTGTCGCACCCGGCATCGCTGAAGCGCTGATCGCGACGGCGATGGGACTGTTCGCGGCAATACCGGCAGTCGTCGGTTTCAATCACTTTGTACGCAACCTGGAGCGCTTGTCCACGCGCTTCGACAGTTTCATGGAGGAACTGTCAAACAGGCTGCAGGGCGAACCCGACGCAAGCGAGGAAGCGTAGTGGCGATTCGCCGCCGACCCCGGCTGGTAAGCCAGATCAACGTCGTTCCCTATATCGACGTAATGCTTGTCCTGCTGGTTATATTCATGGTTACCGCGCCGATGATCACGCCCGGAATCGTCAACCTGCCGTCCGTTGGCAACGTGGACAGCCCTCCGGCCGAACCCATCGAGGTACAAATCGCAGCCAATGGTTCGATCTCGGTGATTGACCACGACATTTCGGGCCACGCCCGTCCAGTCAGCCGCGCAGAACTGGCTGAAGTCATACGTGCCAAGCAAGAGAACAAACCGCAACAGGCCGTCATCATCACTGCCGACAAGGAAATCAAGTATGACCTTGTCCTGAAGACGATGGACATGCTGATTCGTAACCGCGTTGAAAATGTCGGACTGCTGGCATTGCCCAGCTCCTGAACGCAACGATGACATCTCGGATTGCGCCCAGGAATGAGCACAGCCACGCTTGATACCCGTCGCTGGATCGAAGATGAGCCCAAGCCGCTTGCCGCGGGCGTGCTCACCGTCGCCGTGCATGCTGCGTTCGCTGCGGTGCTGCTACTGAACATGAGCTGGCCGCAAAAAATTCAGCCGCATGCGTCCGTCAAGCTCTGGGAGTCGATGCCCGCGAGCGCGCAGAAAACGACCGCGCGCAGCACTCCGAAGCCGGCCCCGCGCAAAGTCGAGCCGGTCAGCAAGCCCACGCCGGTGAAAGAACCGGCCGCACCCGCCCCGCCACAGCCGGCGCTCGAGCCCTTGCCGGCGCCGGTCGCAGCGTTCACCCCGGAACCGGTAAGCACGAAGGTGGCGCCAGCACCGGCGCCGAGCCCGCCCAGACCGACGGTCGATGTCGCATTCGAATCCGCACCCGCACCGATCTCAGCGCCACCGCGTGCAGATCTGGCGGCACCCGCCCGCGAACGCAAACTCGAACAAACGGCGCCTGAGCCGCCGCGTCGCGCCACTGCACAGCCGTCTCCGTCGATGCCACCAGCAGCACTGGAAGAGCAGCTTGCGCCGCGGCCGGAAGTCGACATCGAAGAATTGAAACGCCAGCGCGCCCTGGCCCTCGCACAGTTACTGCGCGAGGAGGAGAACGCTCGCCTCGATGACACGATCGATCATGAGAGGCAGGCGAGGATCGCCGAGCAGAGGAAACGTCTCGAAGAACGCGAGCGCAAGCTGGCGCAAGAACTGCAGGAGATCCAGGTTGCCGCGCAACAGCGTCGCGACGATCAGGAAACGAGGGAAGCGGCGGAAGCCGCAGCCAGACAGCTGACCGACGATTACCGCGCGCGCATCAGCGCGAAGATCCGCCAGCGCGTCATTTTGCCCCCGGACCTGCGCGGCAACCCCGAAGCAAACTATGAAGTGTCACTTCTGCCAGACGGAACCGTGACCCAGGTCCGGTTATTGCAATCAAGCGGGGTAGCAACATATGACGCGGCAGTTGAGCGCGCCATACTCGCCGCACAGCCGTTGCCGGTTCCACAGGAGCCGGGCCTGTTCCAGGCGAATTTCAGAAACCTTCTATTGAGTTTTCGACCGAAAGAGTGACCTTCATGAATCGCGATATTCGCAGCCTGATCGCCGTGTGCGCACTCCTTCTCGCCAGCTTGTCCGGGGTTGCGCGCGGTCAGGTCAGTGTTGAAGTTGTCGGCGGAGAAGGCAGCCGCATTCCAATCGCGGTGCTTTCCTTCCACGGTGACGAGCAGGTGAAGGAAGAACAACGCATCGGCCAGATCATCGCCGCGGACCTGATGCGCAGCAGCGCGCTGAGAGTGGTCGAGGCATCCGGGCTGGGTGCCGGAGTCGATGACAAGGTCGATCACGAGTATTTCGCCTCGATGGGCACTGCGATGGTGGTAATCGGAAAGGTGTCGAGGAAAGACGGAGCGTTCGTTGCCCGTTACGCACTGGTCGATGTCGCCCGGCAAGAACGCGTCATCGAGGAAACAATGACCGAACCGCCGTCCTCTGTCAGATTCCTCGCCCATCGCATCGCCGATCGGGTCCACGAGCCTGATCGCGGACGCTGACGGCTACGACCGGCAGGTGCTTTACAAGACCGATTCGCCCATCATGTCGCCGCAATGGTCTCCGGACGGAACGCAACTCGCCTATGTCTCGTTCGAACGTCAAAGACCAAGAATCTATGTGCACGACATTACCAAGGGCACACGCAAAGTCGTCTCGAAATTCCGCGGAACCAACTCAGCACCCGCCTGGTCTCCCGACGGAAAGAAACTTGCCGTGACCCTGTCCAAGGACGGCGGTTCGCAGATCTACGTAATCGATAGCAGCGGTGGCAGTGAGCGGCGGCTCAGCGACAGCCGCTCACGGGATACCGAGCCCAGTTTTTCACCAGACGGTCGCCACATCCTGTTCACGTCGGATCGCGGCGGGAGCCCGCAGATCTACCGTCTTGCCGTAGATGGATCCGGCCGCGCAGAGCGATTGACGTTCGACGGACGCTACAACACGTCCCCGAAATATGCTGCGGACGGCGAGTGGTTCGCCTATGTGCGCATGGAAGACGGCCGTTTCAGCATCGCAGCACAGAACATTGGTGACGGCGAGGTGAGATACCTGACGTCCGGGCAGGATGATCGGTCTCCTGCTTTCTCTCCCAATGGCAAAGCAATCCTATACGCAACCGAAGTCAAGGGACGCGGCGCTCTGGCGGCGATTTCCATCGACGGCAGTACACGATGGGGAATTGCCACCCATGCGCATGACATCCGGGGAGTTGCCTGGGGACCTTATGAATCGTACCGAGTGGAGGTAGCACGATGAAACGTCTATTAATTCTGAGTCTCGTCATTGTTCTGACGGGCTGTTCGGCTATAGGCAGCCGGAGTTCACAGAGCGAAGCAGAGCGCGCTGCGCAGGAGGCCGCCGCACAGGAGGCGGCGCGGCAGGAGGCGGCGCGGCAGGAGGCGGCGCGGCAGGAAGCTGCACGCCAGGAAGCGGCAAGGCAGGAGGCCGCACGCCAGGAAGCGGCAAGGCAGGAGGCGGCTCGCCGCGAGGAAGCGCGCAAGCAGGAAGAAGCCCGCCTCGCCGAGGAACGGCGGGTGGAAGAGGAGCGAATTGCTGAAGAACAGCGACGCTGGGAAGAAATGCGCAAGGAAGAGGAAGCCCGGCTCGAGGAGCAACGTCGGCAAGCTGAGGCTCGCCGGCAGGAGGAACTCAGGCAGATCGAGGAGTTGCGCAAGCAGCGCATGGAAGATGACGACGATCCCAGCCTGGTAGGCATGGTGACTGAGGAACAGCTGCGCAAGGCAAACCCGTTGCTGCTCGAGCAATCGATCTACTTCGATTTCGACAGGTATCAGATCAAGGCTGAATATGCACCGATTATCGCCGCCCACGCGCGCTTCCTGATCGCGCATCCGACGGTAAAGATTTTCGTGGAAGGCAACTGCGATGACCGCGGCAGCCCGGAATACAACATCGCGCTTGGACAGCGTCGCGCCGATGTGGTGCAGCGCGCGCTGCTGGCTTTGGGTGTTCCGAAACGCCAGGTCGAGGCAGTGAGCTACGGTGCGGAACGGCCGATCGCCTATGGCGCGAACGAGGAAAGCTGGGCACGCAATCGGCGGGCTGACATCGCCTACCCGATGTTCAAGAACTGAGAGCCCTCCGTGATCGTGTCCGGCAACAATGGCTTTTTATTGCCGACGCGTTCGCGCAGCTCGGACCGGAACCGCGCGCAAGCACACCGATGAAACCGACCTTCAGCCACCTGAGGCCTCTCCCGGGGGCAATCATTCTGCTGCTAGGCAGTCTGGTTGCCATTCCGTGCGTAGCCAATGACGAAGCGCAGGCAGCAATGGATAGCGTCGCCTATCAGCTGATACAACTGCTCAACCAAAACGAGGAACTGAGGTCAGAGATGGCCGGCCTGCGGGGGCAGGTCGAGGAGCTTGTCGGGGACGCTCAACGCGCACGTGAAAGTCAGTTGAGAATCGCGACCGACCTCGATGCGCGTGTGAGAAAAATCGAAACCAAGCCCGACATCGATACCAGTGAAGACAAAGCAAGAATCGTCGACCTGGAAAACAGGCTGCAACGCCTCGAGGAAGCACTCGCGGCGATGCATGAACTCGTAGTATCGGCGGCCCAGGCGCCAGCTGCAAAGAGCGCCTCGGAAACGATCTACGAATCCGCGCTCGAGAAGTACCAGGCCGGCAACTACAGCGTGGCAATCGCCGAACTGCAGGCATTCCTGCAGTTGTATGGCGATGACCCGATGTCTCCCGGTGCCCGTTACTGGCTGGCAGAAGCACTGCTGCGCCAAGGCGAATATCAGGGCGCGATCGAGACCGCCGAAACACTACTGCGCGACCATCCCGATAGCGACAAAACGCCCGATACGATGTTTCTGCTCGGCAAAGCCCATCTGGAAACGGGCGATGCCGCCGGCGCCCGCAGCGCCTGGGAAGGCCTCGTTGCCGCCTACCCGGACAGCGAGCCTGGCATCAAAGTGGCCCGCTTGCTGGAACAACTCCCCTGATCTGAAAGCTGCCTCACTGCGCTAACGCACTTCCCCCGCCCGGCGTTGGGCGGCCAGGTTACCCTTCTGCCCGCTTGATCCAGGCAGGATTCTTTTGACTACGGTTTGTAGACGTCCGTCGCAAAGACCATAGCGACCTCATCGCCGAGGTTCTCAACCCAGTGGACGGTATTCTTGTCCTCGATGAGCCTGTCGCCCTGCTTGCGCTGGAAGACGCCCTTACCCTCCACGTGTTCGGTCACCGTGCCTTTGAGAACGTGCGCAATGCCCGGTCGGCCATCGTGGCTGTGCAACGGCACCGCGCCACCGGGTTCGAAGGTAATGATCCGCACGCGCAACTGCCGGCCGTCGAGGCTGTCGAGTTCCGGCCCTAGATCCAGCGTGCTGGCGGAGCCAACGCTGACACCCCGCGGTTCCCGCGGCGCCGTATTTTCCCCGACGACGACGCCTGCCTCAAATACCAGACCGATCAGTGCTGCTGCGCTTGCTGCCAGAAACCATTTACTCGTAGCCATTGTGCCTCCTGAAGATTGCGTTGATGGCGGCCCTGTTTCGAACGATTCGCCTCCTGGCACCGGCCTCAATCGGGCTCCCACGTGCTTACCTTTTCACTCAGCAAACTGCCGAGTGCTTCGCGAACCTCTATCTCCGATGGCACCGTACCCCAGAGTACCGCCGAACGAATCGAAGCCCAGTAGATGCGCCCGGTATCAACGTCGGTGACACGCCGCTGCAACTGCACCTCGGCGAGATACAGAAACCAGCTTTTCGGTCCGACGTGCTTCGAAGCTATCCGTATGAACAAACGGTGCTTTCCTCCCTGCCCCAGGTCCGGCACCTGCGCAACTTTGCCTTCCAGGTTCTGCCTCGCAAACTCCAGAACGCGCTCCTTTTTCAGTAACGGCCCTTCAACCTGTGCATCTATTGTGATCGCCTGTGCAACCGATGCCGAAAGAAAAGCACCCGCCAGACATGCTCGTATGACGTGTTTCATGGTTTCCTCCAAAAAAAGAATCTGTGCGTTCCGGACGCGTTCACATCAACAGTGACGATTCCCGGCCTCATGCGAACGAATGCCTTGCCGAGGCATTCCTAGCGATAGAACGTGTGACGGCCGATCCTGGCCACCGGCTCTTTGCCCCGCGACCAACTTGGCTGGATGTGCTCAGCATGGTAATGAACGGCGCCTTGCAGCATCTGCGTTCGGCGGCCGTGGAAAGCGGCATCTGCAACCGACATTGCGGTCGTCCATGCGCGCCCCTGCGGCTCCTCGACCATATCGAACTCCGTCCAGGAGAAAGCGCCCACATTACGCTTGCGAAGATAATCCCATCGCTGCTGGTACACCACCTCGCAGATCGTCCCTGGGTAACGCGAATCGACCACCCGGTTCATCGTCACTTCCGCGACACCGAATTGCCCCTCCAGCGGCTCACCGCGCGCTTCGTAATAGACGTTCTTCGCAAGACACGTCAGCTCCCGCTGTTTGGTATCGTTCGCGGCGACCGCGTGCATCAGCATCGTGAACAGCGCCACAGCGAGCGCCGAGCCACCGCCGAGCAACCAGGGTAAACGCTTGCTGGTGTGCCAGTAGAACACCAGGTCGCCCCACCATCGCGCGATCAACGGCATACGGCGGGAGGAAGCGTGTCTTCTTGAACGTATGAACGCCATCTTATTACCTACAACCCGGTCAACCTGGGACAGGGCAGCGAGTGCGAAA
The DNA here is from genome assembly GCA_001304425.1 of Betaproteobacteria bacterium SG8_40. GTDB lineage: Bacteria > Pseudomonadota > Gammaproteobacteria > Burkholderiales > Eutrophovitaceae > SG8-40. The sequence goes on along the minus strand of LJTS01000076.1, from coordinate 1,764 downwards.
ACGTCGTCTGCCGGCATGTGGATGTAACCGTCAAATTTGCTTCCATATCGAGTCTGCCCATCAGCGCCGGCAAGCCAGCGAGCACTAGCGTCCCTTGAAGCGGGGCTTGCGTTTTTCCATGAATGCGCGCCTGCCCTCGACATAGTCTTCGCTGCGCATGCACGTCTCAATCGCCGATTCCGCCGCCGAAAAATCGCCACTGGGAGCGATGAGTGCCTCAAACGCGACCTTTGACGCAGTAACCGTCAATGGCGCATTGGCTGCAATTCTGCCCGCCACGTCCTCAACGAACGCATCCAGCGCGTCGTCGGCCATCACCCGGTTGACCAAGCCCATTGCCAGCGCTTCGCTGGCGTCATAGAGGCGCGCCGTGAACATGATCTCGCGCGCGGCCGCATGACCAACCGTTGCCACCAGTCTGCCGTTTCCATGCACACCGTAACCCAGGCCCAGGCGTGCCGCCGGTATCGCAAAACGCGCGCTCTCGCCCGCATAACGCAGGTCGCACGATAGCGCGGTCGCGAGCCCACCGCCGACACAGAATCCGTGAATCAGCGCGATCACCGGCTTGGGCGAGGTTTCGATCGCAACATGCGCAGCGGTCACCGCCGCCTCATACGCGCTGACCTGGTCACCGCTGGATCGTTTCGTCTCGAATTCGGAAATGTCGGCACCCGCGGCGAACGCCGTTTCACCTTCGCCGCGCAAAACGATACAGCGCACGTCGGGTAATGCGACGAATTTCTCAATTGCCTTGGGGATCGCACGCCACATGTCGGCATTGATGGCATTGCGCCGCGCCGTATTGTCGAACACCATGCGGCCAACTGCGCCATCCTGCTCGACCCGTAGTTTCCCTTCACTCATCCGTTCACCTCAAATCACTTTGTCGGAGCGCAGCGCGGCGATTTCCGGTTCGCCGTAACCGAGTTCACGGAGAATTTCCTCGTTATGCTCTCCAGCCGGCCCCATCGTGCGTTTCATCTGCGACGGCGTACGGGACAGCCGCATCGCCGGACCGACCAGCTTGAGTTCGCCCGCCCCGCTCGTCGGAACCGAAGCCGCCAGCCCGAGGTGTTTGACTTGTGGATCGTCGAACACTTCGTTCATCTTGTATATGGGACCACTTGGCACACTCGCATCGTTGAGCAGCTCGATCAGCTCTGCAGACGTGAAGCGTTTGGATTGCCCGGCTATGGCCTCGCTGAGCGCAACGCGATTGCGCGAACGCAGGTCGGCCGTGGCGTAATCGGCGTGGTCAGCAAGTTCCGGAATACCCAGCGCGTTGCACATGCGCGCGTAGATGATGTCACCGGCAGCGGCAATATTCACGAAACCGTCCTTGGTCGGATAAACGCTGGTCGGCATCGAGGTCGGATGGTCGTTTCCGGCCTGCTCCGGAATCTCTCCCTCAACCAGCCAGCGGGCAGCCTGGAAGTCCATCATCGTTACCATCGCCGACAACAGCGAACTTTGCACCCACTGCCCTTCGCCCGAGACACTGCGCTCCTGCAAGGCAATTAGAATACCGATTGCCGCGAACAACCCCGCGCTCAGGTCGGCAACCGGGATTCCGGCCCGCACCGGCCCCTGGCCGGGGAGGCCGGTTACCCACATCAGGCCGCCCATTCCCTGTGCCACCTGATCGAACCCGGCGCGGTCGCGGTACGGCCCGTCCTCACCAAAGCCGGAAATGCTGGCGTAAACCAGCCGCGGGTTTTCCTTCGACAAGGTCTCGTAATCGATACCGAGTTTATGTTTGAC
>LJTS01000183.1 GCA_001304425.1 Betaproteobacteria bacterium SG8_40 | reverse complement strand
TGAGCACCAAGTTCTTGAGCAATTTTTGGGATGTTCACTGCCTGCCGCTTATACTGGAACGTCGTGTTTCTCGCGAGTACGTGAATCTCGTGAAACCTCGCAAGCTCGGTGATGATGTCTTCGGTCAGGCCGTCGCTAAAATAATCTTGATCCGGATCATCGCTCATGTTGTCAAACGGAAGCACCGCGATCACTGGACCAGTTGGCATTGCCAGAAATGTCTCATCCGCATTGTCAACTGCCTTGTCCACATTCCTGGCTTGCCAGATGCCCACAGAAACAAGTAATGCCGCGAGCAGACCTGCTCCCACGTATCGCGACTTTCGCTTGGCCCGTAGCCAGAACGAAGCGCGAGATGGGGTATTTTGCAAGTAGTAGGCTCTTATCGGCTTTTCGATATTCTTGACTTTCTGTGCTCCAGCATATTTGAAGCTCGCCTGAACTTTTCCTTCGACCTGGTCAAAGATCGTTCCCGATACGCAAATACCGCCGGGTTCACACATTGATTCAAGTCGCGCCGCGATGTTCACCCCATCACCGTACAGCGCACTTTCCTGCTCGATCACGTCGCCGAGGTTGATTCCCATGCGCATGCGCATGCGGCGATTTTCGGGGAGTTCACGGTTGCGTTTCGCGAGTTCATCCTGAATCGCGATGGCAGATTCGACTGCCTGCACTGCGCTCGGGAACTCGGCGAGCAGTGCGTCACCGGGTGAGTCGACTACGCGACCGCGCCGCGAGGTGATCTGTTCGCGCATGACGGCGCGATACTCAGTAAGCGTGGCCAAGGTCGCCCGCTCGTCATCCCCCATCAGGCGAGAGTAGCCGACGACATCCGCGCTCAGGATGGCAGCGAGCTTTCGGTCGACATTGGTATCGGCAGCGGACATGCCGCAAGTTTAGCGAAAGATCAGATTCGAGAAAGTGTGGACCAGGGCATTTCCCTAGAGTGGTCTTATTTAAGCGTGACAAGATTAGCGTGTGTCAGCGTGCGTTGGCGAACGAGGGCGGGCACGTTAATCAATAAAACAATGGGTTATCTCAACTCATAATCCTTTGGTCCTGGGTTCGAGTCCCAGCGGGGCGCCGGGCAGCAGGGTACGATCGTGCTCAACGGCGGCATTGATTCGGCCGGTTATCGAGAACCGCTGGCGCGGTTGCCTGACGTGCGGTGTTTTGACGCAACAGGAAGGCCTTGGACCTCGGAAACGGCGCCTGACGACCCGTGAGAATGAGCCGGCTTGGGAGGTGCCCCCGGCCCGGATATGACGACGGTGCGGGCAGGCCTTTCCCGACATATTGAGTACGGATATCCCCGGTGCTAGTATTTCCAGCACAAAATCCAGAGCCAGCAAAGGTCCTGCTTGAAACGTCGGATTGTGCCGATAGCGCCGGGCGAAAACCCAACATTCGACATGAATGCCGGCGTTTCATCTTCAGGGGTTGCCCCAGCCTTGCCAGTAGTTCCACCGGACCTCGCTGGGCAGGTGGATCTGCGTGTGCTGAGCGCGATCCGCCGCATCATTCGAAGCTTCGACCTGTACTCGAGGGAACTGGCGGCAAAGGCGCGCATCACCTCGCCTCAACTGGTGTGCCTGCTTGCAGTTGCGGAGCGAGGCAAGACTACCGCCACGATCATGGGTCGCGAGGTATTCCTCAGTCCGAGCACGATTGTCGGAATCCTTGACCGGCTCGAAGCCAAGGGGCTGGTCAGGCGTGAGCGGGACGGCAATGACCGGAGAGTGGTTTCAGTCAGCCTGACCGAGGAAGGTAGCCGGTTGGCCCGGAGCGCACCCTCGCCCCTGCAGGACACGCTGACCGAGGCGCTACGCGTGCTTCCTGGTGAGGAACAAATCAAGATCGCCGAGTCCCTGGAGCGTGTCGTTACTCTGATGGAAACTCATCGCCTTGATGCAGCGAGTACGCCGGAGGTGAACGTGGCTGTTTCCCCGGACGCAGAGGCGAAACAGTAATTGACGTCCGCGGCGTCTCTCTGAGTCGATCCGAGACGGTGACAGCGTGTTTGAGCGGCACGCCCGCAGCAAGCTCTTGCGGAGTCGCGTCACGCCATACCGGATGCGTTCGAATTACTCCGTCTGGACCAGACTCTTCAATCGCTGTTTGTCGAGGTACTTGTCTAGACCGGACGCCGCGGTGAGAACATCGGAATCGGAAAACAGTTCCTTGCTCGCGACTTCGCCCAGGGCATTGAAGCTGCCCTGTATGGAGGCATGACCTTCGAGCTTGAGGGCCTTTTCGGATTCGTTCTTGCACGACTCGGTCAGAAGCCTCACGAATAACTCGGCCGAGTTCCTGTTGGCTGTGTCCAACTGATCCCTCGAAACCGAGGCAATCGATTTGACGGCGGGGTGGAATGAGGCCGCCGAGTACAGCCAACTGACCAGCGCGAGGCGGTCCTGCCGCGAGGTCGATTTGACGAGGCACTCGGACAGGTTGTTGGTGTGCACGCCCGCATGAGCACTCGTCATGAACGCCAATGCGGCCATGATGGCGAGCAGGGAAAAGGCCGGTGATGTGAACTTCATGATGCCTCCTCGGGCACGTCTCGTTTCGCGGGTCCTCGCTCGATTACCGAGCTCGGTTAGTAGCAACAGGTTATGTGCCCGTGTTTTTCCGTACAGCGAATGCTGCTACAGGAAAATCGTGAAAAAGTGCCGTTCACGAGGAAAGTTCAGTCGGTCGACGTTCACGCAACCCGGCGTCACATGTTCAAGGCGGTCACGCTAACGGGACGAGAAGGGCCGAGGTGCGTTGCATGCGCGCAGTCCGCGTCAGGAGGCCAGCTTGCCGTTAGCGACGGTCTGCATGCAGGGCCTTGGTGCCCGATGGGAAAACGGCTCCTGTCATTGAACTCGTCGGCGGGCCGGCTGTCTGTAAGGCGTTTTGGGGAAAAGGGCAGAACATTGTCAAAGCTGGCTGGGCCGTTAGTCTTTGTTGCACTGATGTTTCTGGGAGGCGCGCTGAACTTGTCAGGCGGGCCGGCCTACGGCGCGCAGGCACAAGCTAACCAAGCCCAGACCTCCGGCAGCGCGGGCATGTACGGCACCTACGTTGACAAACGCGTCCGGTTCTTCAGCGATAGTCTGGGCAGAGCGTATCCAATTGAAATGGAGAACCTTCTGCCAGAGTTGATGCACGCGGTTGGCCGTCTTTCCGACTACCCCGTTCCGGCGACTTTGCCGGCCGTGTACCGTGTCCCTCACGAGAAAATTGAAGAAATTGCCTGTGGCAGGAAATGTCCGGCGCTGGGTGCATATCGGCGAGGGGACGGGGTATACCTGGATGACTCGCTCCAGCCCGAGACAAATGTTTTTGCGCGGTCGGTGTTGCTTCACGAACTTGTCCATTATGTGCAGGATCTCTCGGCCGTGACGGAACATCACGAGTCTTGCGACCATTGGTACCGGCGGGAGAAAGAAGCCTACGCGATTCAGGAGTATTTTCTTTCGCTCGTTGGCAGTGAGCACCGTGTTTCTTACTCGACTTTATTCGGCTACTCGGCACTATTGGACTGTCAAGGCATTGCGGCGGGCGAAGTGAAGGAAGTGCCTGTTGAACGAGGCGCACAATAGCGTACTTGTGCCGTGTCTGGACGCGCGTCTTCCGGGATGTTCAAATAACTGGCTGGTTTCGGGCGGTAAACCCGTGCGCGTCCGGTTCGCGGACCTTGCGCGGTGCAGTCCTCTTCGGCGGCAAACCGTAACCCGCTTTTTCTTGATTGCCGCCTTTCATCGCGGTCATCACTGCTCTAGCTGCCAAGCGCTATTGCGCAGAAGTCCTTCTTGCAGTTGAAGGGCGTGAGCCAGTAGTTGGAAATTGTTTTCTGGAATTGCGGCGAACGCAAACTCGTTCTCGCGCACTCCAACGTCATAGGACAATATCATTGTAGTTCTTCGCACGTTGGCCGCAGACCGTCAAGAAAAACACTTTCAAAAAAACCTGAAGTTACTGCGGCCTCACGCGATTCCGAATGGATGTGTATCCAATAAGTAACTCTGGTGTAAGCCAAAGGTAACAGGCAGTTCCCCACCATCGAGGCAAGCAGAAGTCGTTGTGATTGATAGGCGCATTCTCTTTGCATTGCAACAAATGGGGAGGTGTTATGTGTGCGGGATTCAAACGCTCATGGTCGAATATGGATTTCGGGTACCCGATCAGATGGATCGCCATGCTGACCTCGGCACTCTGCACTGCTTGTGGCGGTGGCGGCAGCATGGACGGTAGTTTTTCGTTGTCGGTGAATGTTGCCAAGGCAGACGTGGCGATAGTCAGCTGGTCACCTTACCCGGAGTCGAATAGCTATCGGGTCGTACGAAACGGGGAACAGATCATCAATGCCGTGAGGGACATGTCCTATACGGATCGAGGTTTGCTTGCAGGGGCTCGATACTGTTACGTTGTTCGGGCGCGCGGATCCGGCGGAGCGTCAGATGCGTCCAGTAATGAGGTCTGCGTGACCATGCCGAAATTCGGTGGAGGACCGAATGAAGCAGTGAAAGCGGGCAAAGGCTTAAGCATCGCGGAAGACTTGTCGGCGCACAACATGTCAACGAACCAGCGGATGTGAATATTCGAGTTGCATGCAAAAATGACAGTCGACCAGCAAGACCTTTCATCAGCGAGAGCCCGGTCCCCGCGCGACCGTAAACCGCAGTGCGTCACAATACCGCTCGTCTAGAATGCGTTTGTCACAGGAGATGATTCTCGAATGAGTGAACCTCGCGTTCTTTTCGCCAAGACAACGCGCCCAAGCGTTTCGGGCGTGTTGGCGCGCGAGCGGTTGTTCGGGTTACTTGATAACGCACGACAGAACCCTGTCATCTGGGTTGCAGGCCCGCCTGGTTCGGGCAAGACAACGCTCGCCGCAAGCTATCTTGAGGCACGCAAGCTGGCCTCATTGTGGTATCAGTTGGACGAAACCGACATCGATGTCGCCTCGTTTTTCTTTCACCTGGAAGCAGCGGCAAAGGCGCGAGCCAACCGCAAGCCGGTACGCTTGCCGCAGTTTACGCCCCAGCACTTGTCCAGCCTTGCAGTGTTTACGCGCCGCTATTTCCAGGCGCTGTATCAGCATCTCGGCAAGTCCTTCGCAATCGTGCTCGACGGTTATCACGAGATCGCACCGCAGTCACCGCTTCACGACGTCATTGCGACCGCCCTTACGCAAGTGCCGCCGGGAGGCGCAGTCATTGTTATCAGCCGCACGGATCCGCCGGCTTCGATGGCGCGATTACGTGCGAACCGGATTCTCGACGTCATTGGTTGGCAGGAACTGAAACTGACACCGGAAGAATCCAACGCGATCGTTGCGCAACGTGGACTTGAGTTCGATGCCGACCGGTTAAGAGACCTCAATGAGAAGACAGAAGGCTGGGCGGCAGGATTGATCCTGATGCTCGAGCAGGCATCATCGACTTCCTGGGCCGCTCCCGCTGACTTGTCGACGCCGCAACTGGTCTTTGATTACCTGGCGGGTGAGATCTTTGACAAAACCGACGCGGTCACGCGTGAGGTACTGCTCACGACCGCGTTCTTGCCGCAAATGACCGCGGAGATGGCGAGAACCTTGTCGGGCCAGCCAGATGCGGGGGAACGGCTGGACCATCTTTTCCGAAACAACTATTTCGTCACGCTGAAGCAGGCGGCGCCGCACTCGATCTACGAGTATCACCCGATGATGCGTGAATTCGTGGCGTCCCGGGCGAATGCGTTGTTGCCAAAGGGAAGGCGACAGGCGTTACGCCGCGCCGCGGCTGATTTGCTGGAGTCGGAGGGGCTGGTTGCGGAGGCCGTCGGATTGGCGCGAACAAGCGGCGACCACGAGCGTATCAAGGACATCATTCGCCACCATGCGAGGACAATGCTCGACTCCGGGCGCAGTGAGACGCTGGTGCAGTGGGTCGAATCATTACCCAAGCCGTTTCAGGACGAGAACCCGTGGACCATCTACTGGATGGCCGTGGCGCGCACCGAGTCATCTCCCCGCGAAAGCCGCCGGTT
>LJTS01000182.1 GCA_001304425.1 Betaproteobacteria bacterium SG8_40 | reverse complement strand
TTGCGCCGACGCGGCGCTGTTGATGATGCATCTGTCGAGAATGTCGGAAGAACTGATCTTGTGGATGAATCCGCGCTTCGGGTTCATCCGCCTGGCAGACCGCTTTTGCACAGGCTCTTCGATCATGCCGCAGAAGAAGAATCCCGACGTGCCGGAACTGGTCCGTGGCAAGACCGGACGGGTCAATGGTCACTTGGTCGCGCTTCTGACGCTGATGAAGGGCCAGCCACTCGCATATAACAAGGACAACCAGGAAGACAAGGAGCCCTTGTTCGACACGGCTGACACCATCATTGCGACGCTGCGCATCTACACGGACCTGCTCACCGGCATCGAGGTCGATGTTGACGCAATGCGCAACGCCGCCCGGGAAGGTTTTGCCACCGCGACTGACCTGGCAGATTATCTCGTCAGGAAAGGCTTGCCGTTTCGGGAAGCGCATGAAGCCGTTGCGCGGGCCGTGCGGCTGGCTGCGGAAAAAGGCGTGGATTTGTCCGACCTGACGCTCGACGATTTGCGTCAGTTCTCGCCGCTGATCGAGACCGACGCACTCGATCAGCTGTCCCTGAGCGGCGCACTGGCCGCGCGCAACCATGTTGGCGGCACTGCACCATCCCAGGTCAGGCTGGCAATACAGGCGGCTCGCAAGTCGTTGCGGGGCTGAGACGGCGATCCCGAAAGGCCCGCGCCTGACCGGTCGGCTGGCCGATTCGAGCATCTGGCGGCATTGCTGTCGGGTCACAGCGCACGCCGCCAGCATTGCGGGCAGCATCCCGGCAAATACACGCTCATGAGCGCCACATCACTGCCCGGCTTGAGCGACAAGCTCTGGCAACACATCGGCGCGCGCATCAGCGCATGCACTGGCCGACGCTTCAACGTCGATACCGTGCGCGCCGTTTCCGGGGGATGCATTAACCGCAGCGCCATAATCAGCGACGGTGCCGCAAGTTACTTTGTCAAACTGAACGCCCCGGAAGCGCTGCAAATGTTCGAGGCCGAAGAGGACGGATTGCGCGAGCTGGCGCGACCCAATGCGCTAAGGGTGCCCGCTCCGGTGTGCAGCGCTCGCAACGACGACTACGCCTGGCTGGTGCTCGAAGATCTGGGCCCCTTGCGCTCCGGCGCGGCAGCCGGCTGGGATTTGCTCGGGCGCGGACTGGCACGAATGCACCAGTTCAGTCAGCCGCGTTTCGGCTGGCACCGCGACAACACCATCGGCTCAACACCGCAAGTCAATACATGCTCCCGGGACTGGACTGTCTTTGTTCGCGATCAGCGCATCGGCTATCAGCTCGAACTGGCGTTCCGTAACGGCTACCGGGCGCAACTGGAAACGCGCGGCAATGCCTTGCGGGAAAACCTGAAGCATTTCCTTGCCGGCTACACGCCAGAACCATCCCTGCTGCACGGGGATCTGTGGACAGGTAACGTCGGGTTCGCCGCGAACGGCGCACCGGTCGTTTTCGACCCGGCCGTCTATTACGGCGACCGGGAAACGGACATCGCCATGACTGAATTGTTTGGCGGTTTCCCTGCAGCGTTCTATGACGCCTACCAGACGATCTGGCCACTGGACAGCGGCTACGCGAGCCGCAAGCATCTGTATAACCTCTACCATCTGCTCAATCACCTCAATCTGTTCGGAGAAGGATACCTGTCGCGATGCCGGTCAACGATCGACCAACTGCTGACGCAGGTTCGCTGAGTTCGACCGAAGTGCTCTGACGCAGATGCATTGCGAGGCCGGCGCAAGCCGGCGAGCGATTTACTCGTGCGCGCCGCGGGTTCGCCGCGCCGCCTCATGTTGCTGATTCGGTACCGGGCTGCTACATTCGCGGCACTGTTTCAGCCCCGCCGCTTGCCGTCCTACGCACGGACGCAATGGTCGGGCAAATTTCCCTGCAGGAGCGCACCGCGAAAAACATATGAAGATTTCCAACCTTGTCTGTCGGCTGCTTGCCACCAGTGTCGCCACCGCCGCCTTGTTTGCCGCGCCGGCGGCAGCGGCGGACAAACCAATCCGCATCGGCCTGGTCAGTTTCCTTTCCGGCCCCGCTGCCGGGCCGTTCGGCGTTCCGGCGCGAATCGCCGCCGAAGCCATCGTCGAGTCACTGAACGCCGGGACGGCGCCGGCGCCGTATAACGCCATCGGTTTTTCAGGCGTGCCGATTGAACTGGTCATCATCGACGAAGCCGGCGGCGCGACCAAGCAGGTCGCCGAGTTCCGCAATCTCGTGGAGCGCCAGCAGGTGGACTTCGTGATCGGTTACATCTCGAGTGGCGACTGCCTCGCCATTCCGCCGGTAGCCGAGGAACTCAAGAAGCTCACCGTGCTGTTCGACTGCGGAACACCACGCGTGTTTGAGGAAGGCACCTACAAATACGTATTCCGCACGCGCCCGCACGCAACCATGGATGCTGTTGCCGGTGCGCGCTACCTGCTCGACACGCGCCCGGACCTTGCCTCCTATGCCGGCATCAACCAGAACTACGCCTGGGGACAGGACTCGTGGAACGACTGGACGGCGGTCATGTCGGTGCTGCGGCCGAAGGCGGAGATCGTGACCTCGCAAATGCCGAAATTCGGAGCCGGACAGTACGGCGCCGAAATTTCCGCGCTGATGCAAAGCCGGCCCGATGTCATTCACTCCAGCCTGTGGGGCGGTGACCTGGAGGCATTCATGCTGCAGTCGACACCGCGCGGCCTGTTCCGTCGCAGTGGCCTGCTGCTGATTGCTGGCGAACCGAATCTGCACCGCCTGGTGGGTAACATTCCCGACGGCACGATCGTCGGTGCGCGCGGCCCGCACGGCGTATTCGCGCCCAAGAGTGCGTTGAACGACTGGCTGCGCAGTATCTATCGCGCCAGGACCGGGCTCGATCCCAACTATCCGGCGTATAGCGCCGCGCAAGCGTTTCTCGGACTCAAGGCAGCTTACGAGAAAGCGCGCCTCGACAAGGTCCGGAACGCCACACCGATGGGTGCCGCCGAGGGCGTCAAGGAGGGAATGGAGGAAGCCTACAAGATGCCCAGCACTGACGAGGTGATTGCGGCATTCGAGTATCTGACATTTGACGGACCAAGCGGCAAGGTCATGATGAAACTCGGCAAGGGGCATCAGGCAGTTCAGGGCACGGCCTACGGCACGACACGAACGGTTGGCGGCCAGATCAAGATAGAGAACATCAAGTACTATCCGGTCGAACAGGTGCAGCCGCCCGAGGGCATGAGCAGCATCGACTGGATCAAAGGGGGTTTGAAGCCAGGGAAGTGGTAATCACGACGTGATGACCGGCAAGCCCCGCGGGGCACAGACAGGCACATCACATCGTACCCGGCTCTCGACACATCGATGACACAGCTGGTCGCCGTCCTGATCGACGGCCTTATCTATTCGTCCTGGCTATTCATAATGGCCATCGGACTGACGCTCATCTACGGCGTGATGAAGATTCTCAACATCGCGCACGGCAGTCTGTTCGCGCTGGGCGCCTATACCGCCGCGTCACTGGCCGGCTACTGGTTTGAGCAAGGTTATCCGGCGATGGGCTCCTACGCTGTGATGCTGGTTTCTGCAGTTCTGGTAGGGATAATCGCCGGCCCGCTGCTCGAGCGCGGCTTGCTGCGCTTCATGTACGGGCGAGACGAGATCGTGCTGGTGCTGGTCACGTACGCGACGTTTCTGATTCTCGAAGACTTCATCAAACTGGTGTGGGGGGTTGATCCCTATTTCCTGTACCAGCCCTACGGGCTGCTCGGCAGTTTCGATATCGCCGATCTGACCTATCCGAATTACAACCTGCTGCTGCTGGCGATCGCTGTCGCAATCGGAGCCGTGCTCGCCTGGGCGCTGACGCGAACCCGGCAGGGAAAAATCCTGATTGCGGTCATCCATGACCGCGAAATGGCGGCCTCACAAGGCGTCAATGTCAGCCGCGTTTATTTCGTGACCTTCACCCTGGGTGCCATGCTCGGCGCGCTGGGTGGTGCGCTCACGGCGCCGATGATTTCGGTGCAGCCAGGTATTGGCGCCGAGACCATCGTGCTGGCGTTTGCGGTGGTCGTCATCGGCGGGCTCGGCAGCCTCCCGGGGGCAGCGCTCGCGGCACTTCTCGTCGGCATCGTACGCGCCGCAACCGTGCATTTCCGGCCTGAACTGGACCTGTTCAGTATCTACTTCGTCATGGCCGCGGTGCTGATCGTGCGTCCGAAAGGGCTGTTCAGCACGCAGGAAGCCCGCAAGATATGAAGCGTGAACGCACAGTCGTAATATTGACCATCGTACTGGCAGCGATGCTGGTGTTTGCCCCGTTCCTGCCGAACTGGACGATGTTCCTGTTCACCGTTGCGCTGTGCTACGGCATCGTCGTGCTGGGAATGATGCTGCTGATTCGCACCGGGCTGGTGTCATTCGGCCATGGTCTTTACTACTGCCTGGGCGCCTATGCCGCAGGCACGCTGGAACCCTTGTTCGGCATCACCGAACTCGCCGTCATGCTCGGTTCGGCGGTCGCGATTTGCGCTGGCGTGTCGGCAATACTCGCGCTGCTGCTGCGGAGGTATCGCGACATTTTTTTCGCGATGTTGTCGCTCGCGTTTTCGATGATTCTGTACGGGCTCCTTGTGAAGACGTCTTCGCTGGGCAGCACCGATGGATTCAATGTCACTGTCAAGACGATGCTCGGTGTGCATATCGCGGGCACCGCCTACGAGCGCTACTTGATATTCGCGGTGACCGCGCTGATCGCGTGGGTCTGCGCCGTGCTCATTCACCGCTACCTGAATTCCCATCGTGGCCGGCTCGCAGAAGCAATACGTGACAACGAGCTTCGCGTCGAGTACATGGGTGCATCGGTCGCCAATACCATTCATCTGAACTACGTCATGTCGGCGATTCTGGCCGGGCTTGGCGGCGCCTTGATGGCCGTGAGCGTCGGGCACATCGATCCGGAAATGGCTTACTGGACCACGTCCGGAGAATTCGTTTTCATCAGCATTCTTTCAGGCACGGGAAGCGTGCTGGCACCGTTTCTGGGCGCAACCATCTTCGAGAGCATACGCAGCTTCGCCTATGAGTACTCACCCAATACCTGGCAGATGGCACTGGGTGCAGCGATGCTGCTGGTGATCATGTTCCTGCCGGGCGGCCTGTGGTCGTTGTTCAGGCGTTCGGGCCGGAGTGCAATGTGAGCGTCATTCTCGAATCGAGACAATTGCGCAAGACCTTCGGCGCGGTCACCGCCGCGGCCGACATCAACGTATCCATCGAGGCGGACACGGTGGTTGGCTTGATTGGCAGCAATGGCGCCGGCAAAACCACCTTCCTCAACATGGTGACCGGCTATCTGAAACCGAGCAGCGGTTCGATCCGGTTCGACGGCCGCGACATCACGGCATTGGGGCCGCGGCAGATTACGAGACTGGGTATTTGCCGGTCGTTCCAGATCCCGCAACTGTTCGACACCTTGTCGGTCAGTGACAACCTGCTGGTGGGTGTCGGCATCGTCGCTTCAGCGGGCAAGAACTGGGCGAACGCTGCAAGCACCCAGGGTACCCCGAGTGACGCCGTCGAAACCATGCTGGAACGGTTTGGCTTGCAACCTTATCGTGAAATGGCGGCCGGAACGCTGCCCGAAGGCGTACGCAAACTGCTCGACATCGCAATGGCCATGGTGGTCAGGCCGAGGATACTGCTGCTGGACGAACCGACCTCGGGCGTCTCAGCAGAAGAAAAGTTCACGCTGATGGACCTGGTCATGGACGCAGTACGGGCTCAGAAGGTGACCGTACTGTTCGTTGAACATGACATGGAGGTTGTCACCCGCTACACGCACCGGGTTCTTGCATTTTCCGAGGGAAGGATCATCGCCGATGGCGAACCTACTACTGTGCTGAACGATGCGGAGGTGCGAAAGTACATCATCGGCGAAACGTTTCATGCGAAGCGGCGAGGTGGCCATGCTCAAGCTTGACCGTCTCGATGTGTCGATCGGCTCGGTCAGCGTGTTGCGCGGTGTGAGCATGGATGT
>LJTS01000181.1 GCA_001304425.1 Betaproteobacteria bacterium SG8_40 | reverse complement strand
TCAATGTCGCCCGTCAAATCCCCGACCGCCCGGCGCAGCTGAACCTCGTCGAAATCCGGCCGTGCCACCGCGGACAATTCCCCTTCCGAGTCACCGGTAGTGCTCCGCCACCCCAACCGGAGTCTGGCCCGGTAGGTCTTCGATGATTCAAGCAGCGGATGGGAAAACTTGGTCGCCTCACCGAGGCAGATGGGCAGGAGACCGGAGGCGAGCGGGTCAAGTGTGCCGGTGTGTCCCGCCTTCGCGCGGTCGAACAATCGCCTTACTTTTTGTACCGCGGCGTTGGAAGTCAGACCGGAGGGTTTGTCGAGCAGCAGCACCCCGCTGATCCCGCTCCGTTTTTTCTGGTCCTGCGTGACCGGACTCGTCAGATCGTCACCGTTCGTCGTTCGTGTCGCCAACGGCCTGTTCGATCAGGCGAGACAATCGGTCACCGCGCTCGATAGACTCATCGTAGACAAAATGCAGCTCGGGAACCGTCCTGGTGCGCAACGCCTTCGCAAGACGCGAGCGCAACAGTCCCGAAGCGCTGTGGAGCCCGTCAAGTGCCGGCTGGACCGCGCCTTCGCCTCGCAGCGTCGTGAAGAACACCTGCGCATGCTGATTGTCGCCGCTGAGCTCAACATCGGTGACCGTCACCAGTTCGACACGTGGGTCCTTGAGTTCACCGCGTATGAGTTCCGCCAGTTCTCGCTGAATCTGATCAGCGAGACGCCCGGCACGGGAGGTATTCTTTCCCAAAGCGACTACAACCCTAAACCCGCTGCCCTGGACTGATCAGAGCGACCGGGCGACTTCAACAACTTCGTAAACCTCGAGCTGATCGCCTTCCTTGAGATCGGAGAAGTTCTTGACCGACAATCCGCATTCGAAACCCGCTTTGACTTCGCGTACGTCTTCCTTGAAGCGCTTCAGCGAGTCGAGTTCCCCGTCGTGTACGACCACGCTGTCCCGGAGAATTCGCACGGATGCACCGCGTTTGACGCTGCCCTCCAGCACGTAACATCCAGCGACCGTACCCACTTTCGATATCCGGAATACCTGGCGCACTTCCACAATCCCGAGCACGGTCTCCTTCTTCTCCGGGGAGAGGAGTCCGCTCAAGGCCGCCTTGACTTCGTCGACTGCGTCATAGATGACGTTGTAATAGTGGACGTCAATGCCATGCGCCGCGATAAGCTTTCGTGCCGTTGCATCCGCACGTGTGTTAAAGCCAATGAGCACCGCATTCGACGCCAGCGCCAGATTCACGTCCGACTCGCTGATGCCGCCGACGCCCGAGTGAACAATGTTGACCCGGACTTCTTCGGTTGACAGGCCGCTGAGCGCATGGGCCAGCGCCTCGCTGGAGCCTTGCACGTCCGCCTTGATGATCAGCGCCAGGGTCTTTGCCTCGCCGGCCTTCATCTGGTCGAACATATTGTCGAGCTTCGCCGCCTGTTGCTTTGCCAGCTTCACTTCGCGGAATTTTCCTTGCCGGAACAGGGCAATCTCGCGCGCCTTGCGTTCATCGCCGAGCACGATCACTTCCTCCCCCGCGGTCGGCACATCCGACAGACCCTGGATCTCGATCGGAATCGATGGTCCCGCTTCCTGAATCTGCTGGCCGTTCTCGTCGAGCATCGCGCGTACGCGCCCGAAAACGGCTCCCGCGAGCACGATATCGCCCCGCTTGAGCGTCCCCGCCTGAACCAGAACCGACGCGACCGGACCACGCCCCTTGTCCAGGCGTGATTCGATGACTACGCCGCGTGCAGGCGCGTCTTTTGGAGCTTTCAGATCGAGCACTTCCGCCTGAAGCAGCACCGCTTCGAGCAACTGATCGATTCCCTGCCCGGTCTTGGCTGACACCTCGACAAACATCGTGTCGCCGCCCCAGCCCTCCGGGACGACTTCGCGTTGGGCAAGCTCCTGCTTGATCCGCTCGGGGTTCGCCTCTGGCTTGTCGATCTTGTTTACTGCTACCACAACCGGGGTATTTCCGGCCTTGGCGTGATGGATCGCTTCGATGGTTTGCGGCATCACCCCATCATCGGCGGCGACGACCAGAATCACCAGATCGGTGGCCTTGGCACCGCGTGCCCGCATTGCCGTAAACGCCTCGTGTCCGGGAGTGTCCAGAAAGGTAATCATGCCGCCAGGAGTGTTCACGTGGTAGGCACCGATGTGCTGGGTGATACCCCCGGCCTCGCCGCTGGCAACACGGGAACGCCTGATGTAGTCGAGCAAGGACGTCTTGCCGTGATCGACGTGCCCCATGACGGTAACCACTGGCGCGCGAGGCTCCTCAGGGATATCGACCTGCCCGCCTTCCTCTTCGAGAAAGGACTCCGGGTCGACCGTTTTCGCCTTCTTGGCGGTATGGCCCATTTCATCAACGACGATCATTGCGGTGTCCTGATCGATCACCTGATTGATGGTCACCATCTGGCCGAGTTTCATCAATACCTTGATCACCTCCGCCGCCTTCACGGACATCTTGTGCGCCAGTTCGCCCACGGTAATGGTCTCTGGAATCAGCACCTCGCGAACGATCGGTTCGACGGGCGCAAGCGGCTCCTGATGCCCCTGCTCATGCGATCGGTTCTTGTGGTGGCGCCCCCGCGTATGCCAGCCTTCGCCGCCAACCGACACCGCACCTCGGGTCTTCATGGTCCTGCGGCGGCTGCTCTCGTCACTCCAGGGCGCCGGGGAGCGCTTGGCGGGCTTCTTCGCCGCGGGCTTGCCGGCAGGTTTGTGCAACGTACCTTCCGTCGCAGCCTTCTTCTTGGCCGCAACCTGGGGGGCCTTCTCCTTGGCAGGCGCCGCTGCTTTCTCTTCTTTTTTTGTCTCTTCTTTCTTCTCTTCTGCTACCGGTTTTGCGGCTTCCTCTTCGGCCTTCTTTTCAGCCTTCTTTCTGCGTTCTTCTTCCTTTGCGGCAAGATCCGACGCCTGGCGTGCGAGCAATTCGGCCTGCTTGCGCGCTTCTTCGCTGCGCAATGCTTCTTCCTTGGCGTCCACCATGACGGTCTCTGCGGCCGGGCTGGCAACCTTTTCCTCGGCCTCGGCAGACGCGTCGCGCTTCACCAGCACGCGCTTCTTGCGAACCTCCACCTGAATGGTTCGCGCGGGTCCGCGTCCGTCCGTTTTACGGATCTCGGATGTCTGCCGCCGGGTCAGCGTAATTCGCTTCTTTTTCTCGGTCGCACCATGCGCCTTGCGCAGATACTCGAGCAATTTTGTCTTGTCACCCTCGGTGAGAGCGGTTTCTTCGCTCAACGCCTTCTTCACACCAGCGGACTTGAGCTGTTCCACCAGTTTCTCGACTGGCAGTTTCAATTCGGTCGCGAACTGTGCAACGTTCACTTTGGCCATTTAGCGCCTCCCACCTCTCAATTTTCCGCGAACCACGGAGCACGAGCGGTCATGATCAGTTCCTTGGCTCGTTCCATATCCATATCAACCAATTCAACGAGATCATCCGCTGCCAGGTCCGCGAGTTCTTCCTGCGTCGTAATTCCTTTCGCCGCCAGAAGTCGCGCCGTCTCACCGTCCATTCCCTCGAGACTCAACAGGTCGCCCGCCACAGCCTCGACTTGCTCTTCACTGGCGATTTCCTGGACCAGCAACGAATTTCGCGCGCGGCTGCGCAGCTCTTCGACTGTTTCCTCGTCAAAAGCTTCTATCTCGAGCATTTCGTTGACGGGAATATAGGCAACTTCCTCGAGCGTCGTAAATCCTTCCTGCACCAGCACGTCGGCGAGCTCTTCGTCTACGTCGAGCTTTTCAATGAACAGGGAACGAATTTCGGAAAACTCCTCTTCGCTCTTCTGTTGAGACTCTTCCTCGGTCATGATGTTCAGTTCCCAACCGCTGAGTTCGCTCGCAAGCCGGACGTTCTGGCCGCCGCGACCGATCGCCTGCGCCAGGTTTTCCTCGTCGACGACGATGTCCATGCTGTGTTTTTCCTCGTCAACGGTAATTCTGCTCACTTCAGCAGGTGCGAGCGCATTGATGACGAACTGGGCAGGCTCGGGAGACCAGAGCACGATATCAACCCGTTCGCCGGCAAGTTCGCCGGTCACTGCCTGAACCCGTGAACCACGCATCCCGACGCAAGTACCGATCGGATCGATACGCGGATCGTTCGACTTCACCGCTATCTTGGCCCGGGATCCCGGGTCCCTCGCTGCGGCCTTGATTTCCAGCAGTCCTTCCTCGATCTCCGGAACCTCGAGTTCGAACAGTTTTGCAAGAAACTCGGGAACGGTCCGCGACAGAATCAACTGCTGTCCGCGCGCTGCGCGATCCACCTTCAACAGATAGGCACGAACCCGATCTCCGATTCGCAGGTTCTCTTTCGGAATCATCTGCTCCCGCGGCAGAATCGCTTCAATGCGACCGGACTCGATGATCGCGTTACCACGTTCCATGCGCTTGATGCTGCCGGTAACGATAAACTCTTCGCGCTCAAGAAAATCGTTCAGGATCTGTTCGCGTTCAGCATCACGGATCTTTTGCAGGATGACCTGCTTTGCGGCCTGCGCACCGATCCGGCCGAACTCCACCGGCTCGAGCGGCTCTTCGATGTAGCCCTCGAGTTCGATGTCGGGGTTGATCTTTCGCGCCTCTTCAAGCGTGAGTTGCCGCGCCGGCTCCTCGATCTCGTCATCCGGCACGACCTGCCACCGCCGGAAGCTTTCGTAGTCGCCAGTTTCCCGATCTATTGCCACACGCGCCTCTACGTCTTCCTTGAAACGCTTCTTGGTTGCCGAGGCAAGGGCGAGTTCGAGCGAAGCGAAGACAATGTCCTTGTCAACGTTCTTCTCCCTCGCAAGCGCATCAACCAGCATCAATAACTCGCGGCGCATTCGTTCATCTCCAATCTAGATTTCCGGAATCAACCGGGCTTTTCTGATGTCTGCCATCTCCAGTGACACCAGCGTCCCGTCGATTTCCATCTTTACCGTTTTCGTGTCAGCCCCTCGCAGGATGCCGACAAAATTTCTCTGCCCGTCCAAGGCCATGTTCATGCGCACCGAAGCCCTCTCGCCCTCGAAACGCTGAAAGTCGCTCAGCTTGCGCAAAGGCCGGTCAAGGCCCGGCGAAGAAACCTCGAGCCGGTCGTAATCAATGCCCTCTACCTCAAACAGGTGTGACAGGTGATTACTAACCAAAGCGCAATCGTCTACGCTGATGCCATCCGTCTTGTCGATGAACACACGAAGCAACTTGCCGTGATTCGAGCGCTCCATGTCCACAAACTCGTAACCGAGTCCCGGCAGCGTTCGCTCGAGCAAGTCAAGAAGGTCCATTGGCAGCAACGATACAAATAAAAAATGGGCCCTTGGCCCATCGGAAAAACGGGCACTCGGCCCAGTGTCGCTTTTCTGGGGGCGAATTTTAACAAAAGCATGCTCTAAATTAAAGTCATTAAAGGGATTTTTGGAAGTGCGCGGTACTTCCCCCATCCCCCTGTCGTTGCTACACCACAGGCGGCAGCGCGCTTCGCCCCCGAAGCCGGATTCGGCGCACCAATACCGGATCACTTGGCCAGGTGAATCAACCGACGTCGATCGTCTGCCGGCACAACGCCGCCCCCTATGGCGACCACTCGCATGCAAAATGAATGGACCACATCAATGCTTTCGACACCCGGCGGCATCGCGAATTCCTTCACCAGCGCGGGCAGCAGACGGATCGGTTGCCGAAGGAAACGCCCCGCACCGGGCAAGGGCGGACTTCACCGGGAGTCTGGCGCTGTGCTGGTCCAGTTGCGACATAGCCTTCGCCACGGAAAAGGACGGTCGGCACTGAAACAAGGCCGGGTGGGCCATGATTTGGAAAAGGCTCTCTGGGAGTTTCTGGTTCCCGGGTCCCGGCACGAAGCTCGGGAAGACCCTGCTTTCACACCTCGGGCGGGTGTCCCAATCGCAATCAAAAAAAAAGCCCTCCCACAGGGGGAGGGCTTCCTTTTTGGGAGCCTGGCGGTGTCCTACTTTCGCACGGTATACCTCGCACTATCATCGGCGCTGAGGCGTTTCACGGTCCTGTTCGGGATGGGAAG
>LJTS01000180.1 GCA_001304425.1 Betaproteobacteria bacterium SG8_40 | reverse complement strand
CTTTTGCCCACCCGGTTCGCATCACGGCTACCGTGCGTCTGGGCGAAGGGGACTTGATCGACATCGAACGCGAAGTGGAACTGGGCGGAGCGATTCATTCGAAAGGCGTGATGATTCTCAGCTCCTTCCTGGGTGCGCGCTATTCACGCGGCATGCCCCTCGCGCTTAACGCCAGCCTCGTATTCGAGCAGTCGTACGGCCCGGTTGAAGGCGACAGTGCATCGCTCGCGGAATTGTGCGCGCTACTCTCGGTGCTGGCAGATACGCCAATCCGGCAGTCCCTGGCGGTGACCGGGTCAGTGAACCAGCACGGACAGGTACAGGCCATTGGTGCCGTCAACCACAAGATCGAGGGCTTCTTTGACATCTGCAACGCCCGTGGGCTGACCGGCGAACAAGGCGTTTTGATCCCGAAGGCCAATGTCCGCCACTTGATGTTGCGTGAAGATGTCGTGGAAGCAGCACGTGCTGGCAGATTTCATGTTTTTGCAGTATCCAATGTCGACGAAGCCATCGAACTGCTGACCGGCGTGCCGGCCGGCCTTCCCGACGATCAGGGCAACATTCCCGAAGGCAGCATCAATCACCTGGTGGCGTCACAGGTCGCCGACATGTCGGCGCGAAGGCAGTCATTTAACCGCCCTGCCACCAGCGATCAGCAGCAGGACTGACACGGCGTTGCACCAAACAGCCGCGCGATACGCAATCAAGCGCAGATCAGTCTGTCTGTGACGTCCAGTCAGCCGGCTTGTCTTCCAGTGTTTTCTTGCCGGTGAACATCGCCGAGATAATGTTGCCGCCTTCTTTGAGTTCGGTCATCACCACGCCCGCTACATGCGCGACGATCATCACCACGATGGCATAGAAGGAGTAATAATGCGCGGTGATAAAAGGTTTACGAAAAGCGCGCATTTCCTCCCAGGCGGCCGCATCGTACATTTCGGGTGAATAGGGCCGTAACTGCGCGGGATCAACGCCGGCAGCGGCGACCCACCCGGCGATCCAGGAACCCAGCGGCGGGTAGAAGATGTCCGTGCCCGCGAGCACCAGCCCCGAAACAGCCTGCACCACAAGCAACAAGAACAGCAGCGCGATGCTGATACGGGCCAATGGATTGTGGCCGGCATACTGCCGGGGGCGGCCCGACAGGAGCGCCCGTACGTATTCGTTCAACGCGCGGCCATAGCCCGAACCGCCCGGAAGGATCGCGCTCCAACGCGCATGGCGGTTGCCGATAAACGCCCACACCAGGCGCCACGAAAGGTTCACCGCGAATACGTAACCAAACCACACGTGAATCTCTTTGAGCAATACCTTGCCGTCATTGGTAATGCCGAGAGGCTTGGCGTTCAGGATTGCGACGCCGATCGCAATCAATCCAAGGACACACAACACGTTGATCCAGTGAAACCAGCGCGTTGGTGCGTCCCACACACGGTAGTGCTTCAGTTCAGGCATCTGGCAACTCCAGTAGCTGTGATCGTGGCCGCTTCCCGGCCACGCAACCTGCGATTAATTCTTCGAATGAGTGCGACCGGCGATTCTTGATGATGCCAACGCCAATCGCCTTGATGCACGTCAATCTGCAGGCAATCGCGCCATGGACGCCCATGCCATTGCCGCAGCTGCGCCGGTAACTTCGTCGGCGAACGCACCGGGTTCGTGGCACCGGACTAATGGCACCAGTGCGGCAGGCGGCCGCGACGCACCGGTTCCGTCAATCCTCACTGTACCGGAGCGCCTTCCTCGAACTCGTAGGCATAGTCCTCTTCGGATATGCCTTCACAGGCAGCCGCCATGTTGCGCTTGGCATTGTTACACGCAATCGGCGCATTCAACATGATGTCATCCTTGAAGCCTTCCCGGTCGCAAAAGTACCTGTACTGGCTCTTTGCGTCCTCGCAATTTCCACCACGTTCGTCTTTTTCAGCCGCGGCATTGGCAGCGAGTGCGATCCCTAGCGACACAAGAGATAATGCTGTTGCAATTCTCATGATGGCCTCCTCCGTTGTCTCGTTATTGGCGTGCCTGCCGCCGTTCGGGCCGCCGCACGACGCCAGCCTACCCCTATTCAAGCCCCGTTTCATCCAAAATCGACGGGGTTGCTTGCGACCTGCCTGCGATACGCCGGCACCAGTGAACTCGGCGCGCTCCCGAGCGGTCTTTTGCGGCACGATTCTCTGTCGCGGCACGATCCAATGTGAAGCGCCAGCCACTCGTGGCTGCCGAACCGGGAATGCTGAAATTCCTCCTCGGAAGCAAGCTGACCATCAGGGAAAAGCGGTAAGCTGTCAGGCAGATCCCATTTGCCTGCATCATGGAGGCCCTATGAAAAACCGCATCGATCCCGCGGGACAGCAGCTGCCCATCAAGCTTGACGCGACTTCGAACGGAGAGTTCGAACCGATCGCCTTGTCGCGCGCCAACCTGCTCGCCAACCATCTGGCCAATGAACAGGCCACGATCAATGCCAAACGCCGTTCGGTCAGTCGTCGGGATTTCCTTGTCTCCGCCTGCGGTGCCGCAAGCACACTTTTGGCCTTCAATCAGGCCAATGCGGCATCCGGCAAGCACGGCGGCTGGTTCGACCTCGAACCGGATGCCGCGCTCGATTCGCAGCTGGCTGCAACGCAGTTGGACAAGGACGAGTTCATTTTCGATGTACAGGGACATTTCGTCGATCCGACGGGGAGTTGGGTGAAGCAACTGCCACCGGGCGCGCGCCCGCTTTCGTTCGCCCCGAAGACGCGCTGCGATCTGTCCGGCCAACCCGGGGATCTCAGCTACCTCAACTGTCTGTCCGGCGACGAATTCATCAAGGACGTGTTTCTGGACAGCGATACCGACATGATGGTGCTGTCATTCGTGCCCTCGCGCAGCGATGCCGAGCCATTGACCATCGAGGCGGCAGATGCGGTGCGGCGCATTATCGACCAGATGGAGGGTTCACATCGGCTGCTGTTACATGGCCGGGTCAATCCCAATCAGGACGGGGACGTTGACCGAATGGACGAACTCGCGCAGCGATGGGGTGTCTCCGCATGGAAGACCTATACCCAGTGGGGTCCGGACGGAAAGGGTTTCTTCCTGACCGACGACGTTGGCCTGCGCTTCATCGAACGCGCGCGCGACCTGGGCGTAAAGGTAATCTGCATTCACAAGGGCATTCCCTTCGGCAAACGCTCCTACGAGCACAGCCAGTGCACGGATATCGGCCCCGTCGCAAAAATGTTTCCGGACGTCAGCTTCATCATTTATCACTCGGGGTTCGTGCCCGGCAATGACGAACAGGCCTATGTCGAGAACAGCGGCCGCGATGGCGTCGACACGCTGATTCGATCCCTGCGCGACAACGGCATCGGGCCAAACAGCAACGTGTACGCCGAGCTCGGCAGCACCTGGCGCTTCGCCATGCGCGATCCGGACAACGCCGCCCATCTGATGGGCAAGTTGCTCAGGTACGTCGGAGAAAACAACGTGCTCTGGGGAACCGACTCCATCTGGTACGGTTCACCGCAGGACCAGATACAGGCATTTCGGACTTTCCAGATTTCGGAAACGTTTCGCGAGCGTTTCGGATACCCCGAAATCACGCCGGAGATCCGGGCCAGGGTGTTCGGGCGCAATGCGACCAAGCCCTACGGCATCAGCGCGGAAGATGCTCGCCGGTTCGCGCGTTCCGATCATGTCGCCCGGCAGCGCGCCGCTTATCGGGAGCACCCGCAGCCGCACTTCCGCACCTACGGCCCGAAAACGCGCCGGGAGTTTCTGAATCTGCTGCGATGGAATGGCGGCTCACGGGCATAACCATGACGCAACGCAGATTCAAGTTCTGGGGATGGGGTTACGCCGATGAACATGCCAGCCAGGATGAACGCGAGCGGTTGAGGCGGTTCTACGCGCAACGTTTTTCGGTTTCGCACTGGGATGAAATCGCACCACCATTGGCCAGCGAAATTCCGCTGCCGGCGTCGAGGATAACGGCGCCGGATTCGCTGGCCCCGATTTGCAGCAACGACGCCGAAGACCGGTTGATACACAGCTACGGCAAGTCCTACCCGGACAGCATTCGGGCGTTCGCCCGCCGGTTTCCCGCACCACCAGACCTCATCGTGCGCCCGCGCAGCGAAGCGGAAGTGGTTGCAGCACTCGATTTCGCCGACAGCGTGAACGCTGCGGTCGTTCCTTTCGGTGGCGGGTCTTCGGTGGTGGGGGGCGTGGAAACAGCCATAACCGGTGGCTTTGACGCCGTAATCTCTTTGAACCTGCAACAACTCAACCGCGTGCTTGAAGTTGACCCGGTATCGCGGGCTGCGCGAATTCAGGCAGGGGTACTTGGGCCGGAACTCGAGTCGCAGTTGAGGCCGCACGGCCTCACGCTGCGCCATTTCCCCCAATCGTTTCAGTACTCGACCCTGGGCGGATGGATCGCAACGCGATCGGGCGGGCATTTTGCGACGCGGCTGACACACATCGATGATCTGGTGGAAAGCACCAGGGTAGTTACGCCGATTGGCATTAGCGAGTCACGGCGGCTGCCCGGCTCCGGCGCGGGCCCGAGTCCGGACCGGTTGTTCATCGGTTCTGAAGGGATTCTCGGCGTGATTACGGAAGCCTGGATGCGATTGCAGGCAAAACCGCGCTTCCGCGCGTCGACCGCGGTTCGCTTCGCCGACTGGCAACAGGCGACGGATGCGGTGCGCGTCCTCAGCCAGGCAGACCTGCATCCGTCCAATTGTCGCCTCATCGACCGTGAAGAGGCCGCCACATCCGGCTCCAGCGACGGTGAGGCGCACATTCTCATCATCGCCTTCGAGAGCGCCGATCATGCCCAGGAAGACAAAATGCGGCGTGCCCTGGAAATCGCCGCGCAGTATGGCGGGCAATGGGAGGCTGAATCTCCGGAGCGTACCGATGCGCATGACAGCGGCGAGGCGGGCGCATGGCGCAATGCATTCATTCGCGCGCCGTTTTACCGGGAAGTGCTGACTGCGATGGGTGTCATGTACGACACCTTCGAAACGGCAATTACCTGGGAGCGTTTTCCCGATTTTCACGCCAACGTAATTGATGCCACGCGCCGCATCATTCGCGAAGTAACAGGCCGTGACGGGTCGGTAAGCTGCCGTTTTACACATGTGTACCCGGATGGTCCGGCGCCTTATTTCAGCTTTTACGCCTTGCCGAAACGCGGCTCCGCGATGGTGCAGTGGCGGGAAATCAAGAAAGCGGCGTCCGACGCGCTGATTGCCGCAGGGGGCACGATCACGCACCACCACGCCGTCGGACGCGATCATCGCCCCTGGTACGATCTGCAGCGCCCGCAACCGTTCGCTGCCGGCCTGCGGGCAGTGAAGCGTGCGCTCGACCCGCGAGGATTACTGAACCCCGGCGTATTGATCGACCCGTGAGGGGCGCATCAAACCGGCGGCGGAGGACAAAGGCCGTTCCGCGACGCGGCCCGACGGCTTGAGTTTGCCCGGCTGATCGACCATGCTCCCGCAATGCGGTAACCCTGCGGGCCGGGTCTGCGTCCATCCATTCGGACCCCGGGGAGGTGGTCAGCCTTTTGCATGTGTCGGCGGACTGCTTATGCATCCATTGCGCTCAAGGACCCGGATTTTTCGGCTACTGTTTTCACGATGAACGACCTCGATCTCACCAGCGCCTCGAGCGACGAAATCTATAACCCCGCCCTCGCCCACGCCTGTTTCGAGAAATTTGGCAAATCATGCTCGGTCGGCAAGGATGAGGCCTTCTTTGCGGAAAACGAGAAAAGCGGGCACATGTACCTGCTGGTAGAAGGCGAGGTTCGTCTGTTCCGCCGCAAGACCGTGCTCGACATCGTGCGCAGCGGAGAAGTGTTTGGGGAAATCGCGGCGATTACGGGCTCCCCGCGTACCGCGTGGGCAGTGGCGAGAACACCGTGCACGGCACTAAGGCTCGATGCGGCGCAGTTTCGGAGTGCGATCCGCGAGACACCGGAGTTTGCTCTCATGCTCATGTGCATCATGATCAACCGCTTACGGCTCACGCTCGCGCTGCTGTCCCGTGCCG
>LJTS01000179.1 GCA_001304425.1 Betaproteobacteria bacterium SG8_40 | reverse complement strand
CCCACGCCTTCCGGATAGAATCCTGGTATGAAGTTCCGCTTCGTGTATCGCATATTCAAGGGCCTGGTAAAGGCGCGGCCATCGGAAGTCGTCGCCATGCTCTGGTCGTTCGGCTATTTCTTCTGCCTGCTGTGCGCCTATTACATCCTGCGTCCGGTTCGCGACGAAATGGGGATTCAGACCGGAGCCGAGAACCTGCAGTGGCTGTTCACCGGCACCTTTATCGCCATGCTTGCGATCGTACCCGTGTTCGGCTGGATCTCCTCGCGCATTCCGAGGCGTCAATTCCTGCCCGGCACATACGTATTTTTCGCCATCAACCTGCTGGTATTTTCCGCTTTCTTCGAGTCCGGCACCGCTCCCATCGCAACGGCGCGCGTATTTTTCATCTGGCTCAGCGTGTTCAATCTGTTCGTCGTGTCCGTGTTCTGGAGCTTCATGGCGGACCTGTTCAACAATAGCCAGGCACGGCGGCTCTACGGCTTTATCGCCGCGGGGGGTAGTACCGGCGCTATCGCGGGGCCGCTGATTACAACCACCCTGGCACCGGTGGTGGGCCCGACAACACTGCTGCCGATTTCCGCCTGCTTCCTGCTGGGCGCGATCGCTTGCATCATGCGGCTGTCGATATGGTCGAGGGAGCCGAAAACCAGTACCCCGCGAGACGGGATCGACCGCCGGCAACCCATCGGCGGCAGCATGTTTGGCGGAATCTCCCTGCTGCTGCGCTCGGAGTACCTGCTCGGCATCGCACTCTACATGATCCTGTTTACGCTGCTCTCGACGTTCCTGTACATGCAGCAGGCCTTCATCGTATCCGCGGAGATCCCCGATTCCGGCGAGCGAACCGCCTTGTTTGCGCTGATCGATCTGGCCGTCAACGCACTGACGTTAATCGGGCAATTGCTGGTTGTCAGGCGCATTATCGGGCGTTTCGGCGTGACACTGACCCTGATTCTCATGCCAGCCGTCGCGATTTTCGGATTTTTCTTTCTCGGATTGTTTCCGACCCTGGCGGTGCTCATTGTCTTTGGCGTGGTTCGCCGCGCCGGCGAATACGCCTTGAGCAAGCCGGCCCGCGAAATCCTCTTTACTGTCCTTTCGCGCGAAGAGAAGTACAAGGTGAAGAACTTCATTGATACCGCCGTCGTGCGCGGCGGCGATGCGGTTTCGGGCTGGCTGTTCGAAGGCTTGCGACTGCTAGGTGCCGGCCTCTCCGGCATCTCGTTCATCGCCGTGCCGATTGCGGTATTGTGGACCTCGACAGCGTACCTACTCGGTCAACGACAGGAGCAGTTGCGCGCCGCATTGAACGCAAAAAGGACATACCCATTCGATGAGCCCGAACCAGACACGCCGAACGATACTGAAAGCGGCCGCAGCACTGAGCCTGCCGCCAATCCTTACACCGGCCCTCGCTGATGCAAACGCATCACCGCAAATGACCCGGCGGCCCATCCCGAGTTCGGGCGAACAACTGCCCGTGATCGGCCTTGGCACCTACCAGTCGTTTGGTGTCGGCACCGCCGAGCAGGATCGCGAACCGCTGCGCGAAGTGATGCGACAGTTTGTCGGGCACGACGGATCGGTCATCGACAGCTCACCCATGTACGGCACCTCGGAAAGTGTTGTCGGCGACCTCTCCGAACAACTTTCGTTACGGCCCCGATTATTCATGGCGACAAAAGTCTGGACATCGGGCCAACGCTCCGGCATCGACCAGATGAACGAATCATTCCGCAGGATGCGCGTCGACGTCATGGACCTGATGCAGGTGCACAACCTGACGGACTGGCGCACCCATGGGCAGACACTGGCCGAATGGAAAGAAAGCGGCAAGGTGCGCTACACGGGCGTTACCCACTACCACGCCGGCGCGCACGACAACCTGGAACGCATCATGAAGATGCGCATGTTCGATTTCTCGCAGTTCAATTATTCGATTGTCGAACGCGAGGCCGAGGAACGCCTGCTGCCCGCCGCGCTGGACACCGGCACCGCGGTCATCGTCAACCGGCCATTTGCTGCCGCCGGCCTGTTCTCGCGCGTGCGCGGCGTCAAGCTTCCGCCGTGGGCGGCGGAATTCGACTGCCACTCCTGGGCGCAGTTCTTCCTCAAGTATGTCATCTCGCACCCGGCCGTCACCTGTGCCATCCCGGCGACCGGCAAGCCAAAACATCTGGTCGACAACATGAATGCCGGTTACGGCCGGCTTCCCGACGAAGCGATGCGCAAGCGCATGCGGGAACTGGTCGACAGGCTCTGAGTTCGCAGCGGGACCATCCCTGCGGCGCGCGATTCACTGCCGGCCCATGTATCCGCTAGTAATTGACCGCGCCAGCTGGAAGCCCCCTCAGGGGCGAGCATGAAAGGCTAGCCGAGCAATCCCCGCCGGCTGAGGTTTTGCATCAGTTCAGTGACCCCGTAGGTCCACGGCGTGACTTTGTCGCAGTGATTGACGCGGTTCACCAGGGTGCCGAGTCGGGGCGCGCTGATCGAAACGATATCGCCGAGCTTGTGGGTAAACCCCTTGCCCTTCTCGCCCCGATCCTGCACCGGGGCAAACTGCGTCCCGAGAAACAGCATCATCCCGTCGGGGTACTGGTGCGCGCGATTCATCGCCTGGTTGACCAGATCGACCGGATCGCGGCTGATGGTGGTCAGGTTGCTCTCGCCTTCGAGTTCAAACCCGTCCGTTCCGCTGACACGGACTTCAATGCGGGTGCGGCGCATGTCGTCCAGCGTGTAGCCTTCGTCGAACAAACGCACGAACGGGCCGATGGAACAGCTCGCGTTGTTGTCCTTGGCCTTGCCGAGCAACAACGCACTACGGCCTTCGAAGTCGCGCAGGTTGACGTCGTTGCCGAGCGAGACGCCGACCACACGCCCGGCACGATTGACCGCAAGCACTACTTCGGGCTCGGGGTTGTTCCATGACGAATCGGCACGAATGCCGATTTCGGCGCCAACGCCAACGGCCGACAGCGGCTGCGCCTTGTTGAACACCTCGGCGTCCGGGCCGATACCCACTTCCAGATACTGTGACCACAGATCGCGTTTGATCAGCGACTCCTTGAGCCGCATCGCTTCCGGCGAACCCGGCTTGATGTTGCGTATCCCGGCGCCAATTTCGTCGCCGATCGCCCGCCGGATCGATTCGGCCTTGTCGGCATCGCCACGCGCATGTTCCTCGATCACCCGCTCGACCATGCTGGAAACAAACGTCACCCCGCAGGCACGCACCGCCTGCAGGTCGCTCGGCGCGAGAACATAGGCCCGGGACGCCCGCCTGCGATCCGCGTGACTGTTGTCCAGCGCCGCTCCGATGTCGGCCACCGGTTTCGCCCAGC
Source organism: Betaproteobacteria bacterium SG8_40 (assembly GCA_001304425.1). Classification (GTDB taxonomy): domain Bacteria; phylum Pseudomonadota; class Gammaproteobacteria; order Burkholderiales; family Eutrophovitaceae; genus SG8-40. The sequence continues at coordinate 2,713 of LJTS01000179.1, read as the reverse complement.
CGCGCGCGATCGCATCACGCACCAGCTTCACCGGGTCGGCAGTATTCAGCAGCGCACTGGAAGTCGGTGCCACGCGCGACAGGTCGTACAACCTGCCGGCGCGCAGTGCCACCGGGCTCGGCCCGGCATGATCGCCGGGAACCCATGCACGGCCGACCAAAGTCGCCGATTCGCTGTCGTCCGGAAGAATCTCCGCGGTCGAAATGTCCATCGCCCTACCCTTTCGGTTCACACTCAGCTGCGCTTGTTCCGTTCACGCTCAGTTGCGTTTGCGCTTCTCAATCAGGATGACGTAGTTTGGCTGGCAATTCGGCGTGCATACGAGCACCCAGCCGTTGTTCTCCGACTCCATCGCCACATGGATCGCTATGCTGCGCCCGTAGTTGTTCACCGCGTCGATGGTTTGCATCCGCGCTATCGGCCCGGCCGGTCGGTAGGTTTCGACCTCCCTGGCAAGTTGCTCGCTTCGCTGCGCCGCTTCTTCGGCACTCAATTCCCGAAGCGAAAGCCCGGTGAAGTAAAAAGGCGGCAGCATGGACGCCGAGTCGACGTGCGCGTAACCCGGAATCGTGGGCACGTCGAAGAAACTGCCGGTGTAACGCCAAATCCACGTCGGGTCGGCGTGAATGGCCGGGCCCGCCGGCAGGCAGGACATCCCGCCGGCGACACCAAGAATCCCCGGAATCTCTTCAACGGCATCGGCAGGCGGGTGCTCGCAGTCGTAGGCGGTCTGCGGCGCCTCCGTCTCGCCCTGATGCGCCTTCGCAAATACCGTAACGCCTGCCAGCAAGATGGCAATCAAGTTCTTCAAAACCCTTCCTCCCTCAAATCTGTTGTACGTCAAGTATAACGGCAGCCGGATCGCAGCGGAGCGCCCATGCCCCGGAGTCACGCCTTGCACCTGCAACGCAAGAAGGCGGCACGCACCGGCCGCAGTAGAAAAACCGGACAGCGGAGCAACCAGGCTGGCACAAGAGCTCTTACAATATCCGCATGCACGCAACAATTGATTGCTTACGGTCAGGCCCCGACTCCGGGAACAAAGTTAATGCTTGACCGGCCGCTGGTATTTGTCGATCTGGAGACGACCGGCGCTACGGCGCATTTCGACCGCATCACCGAGATCGGACTGGTGGAGGTCGATCGTGGCGACTATGTCGGCGAGTGGAGTTCCCTGGTCAATCCCCAGATGCGCATACCGCCGGCCATTCAGGCACTCACCGGCATCAATGACTCGATGGTGGCCGAGGCCCCCACATTCGAGGAACTCGCGCCCGAATTGCACCGGCGCCTTGCCGGAAAAGTCCTGGTCGCGCACAACGCCCGGTTCGATTACGGTTTCCTGCGCAACGAATTCCGCCGGCTCGGCCTGGATTACTCGCCAAGGGTGCTGTGCACGGTCAAGCTCTCGCGGCGCCTCTATCCGCAGGAGCGGCGCCACAACCTCGACAGCCTGATCGAACGGCACAATCTGTCGTGCGACGCGCGCCACCGCGCACTGGCGGACGCACGGGTACTGTGGGAGTTCACCCAGCACATCCACCACGAACTCGACCGCAACGTCATCAACGAGGTGGTTGACAAGCTGTTGCGCTCGCCGGCCCTGCCGGCAGGGCTCGCACCCGATGCGCTGAAAGGCTTGCCCGATACCCCGGGCGTTTACATCTTCTACGGCGAGAACGACACGGTGCTCTACGTCGGCAAGAGTATCAACCTTCGCACCCGGGTGATGTCGCATTTCAGCGGGGACCACTCAACCAGCAAGGACATGCACATCTCGCGCGACATCAGGCGCCTCGACTGGATAGAAACGGCGGGAAACTTTGGCGCGCTGATCAAGGAAGCGCAACTGGTCAAGCGTCTTGCCCCTCTGCACAACCGCCGCCTGCGCGAGTCGAAGGAGATCTGCACCTACCACTGGAACCCGGCCGATGGCCCGAAGATCCCGAAGCTGATGTATTGCGCGGAGATCGAGCCCGGCCTGCTCGGTGACGTTTACGGTATTTTCCGCACGAAGCGAGCGGCGCGCGATGCGCTGCGAAAAATCGCCGACGAATACGGGCTTTGCCTGATCCGCCTCGGGCTGGAAAAGGGCAAGGGCGCGTGCTTCGCGCACCAGTTGCGCAAATGCCGCGGCGTCTGCGTCGGGCACGAAACGGAACTCAACCATGCGATGCGGGTATCAATGGCGCTGAACAAGATGCGCATCGCGCCCTGGCCGTACAAGGGCGCGATCATGGTTCGCGAGCACCACTCGCCGAGCCGCCGCACCGACGTGCACGTCATCGACCACTGGCGCTACCTCGGCACCCACCGCTCGCAGCTGGATCTGTTCGACCACTACGATACGCGCCACGAGGCCGGCTTCGATGCCGATACTTACAAACTGCTTCTGTCCGCGTTGAGGCAGCCGGAAAAAAACCTGCAAATCATCGAGGCACCCTGAGTTTCCCGCTGCCCGGCCTGACTCAGTTGGCCGACAGAAACCTTTTCAGCGCGTCGTTGAACTTCCCGGGCTGCTCGAGATTGGACAGATGCGACGCCTGGGGAATGATCACCAGTTCGGAGCCCGCTATCGCCGAATGAATCGCCTCGGACATGGCTACCGGCGTTCCCGCATCCTGCTCCCCGACGATGATCTGGACCGGGCAGGCAATCTGGTGCAGGCGGTCGGTACAGTCCAGCTTGGGGATCGCGTGGCAGCAACCGGCGT
>LJTS01000178.1 GCA_001304425.1 Betaproteobacteria bacterium SG8_40 | reverse complement strand
CTGTCCGACGAATATCTTGACGCCGTGCAGCGCTTCATCGAGCGTTATTCCACGGAAATTGGCCCGTACCCCTATAGCATTTTCAGCGTGGTATCCAGCCCCATCCCGACCGGCTTCGGCATGCCTACCCTCACCTACCTGGGCGAGGCGGTATTGCACTATCCCTTCATTCGCGACATTTCCCTCGGTCACGAGGTACTGCATAGCTGGTGGGGCAACGGGGTTCGCGTCGACACCAGCCGCGGCAACTGGGCCGAGGGGCTCACGACTTTCATGGCGGACTATGCCTACCGCGAAGACCAGGGCGAGCAGGCTGCCATGCGCATGCGCCACGGGTGGTTGCGCGACTACGCAGCACTGGCACCGGGAAGCGAGCGGCCGTTGTCCGCGTTCCACGCCCGTCACCACACAGCCTCGGCGGTGATTGGCTATGGCAAGGCGGCGATGATGTATTACCAGTTGCGCAGCCGCCTCGGCAAGGACGCATTCATGCAGGGCATTCGCATTTTCTGGGCCGAACACCGCGGTGGCACTGCCGGTTTCGACGAGCTTCGCGCAGCGTTCGAAAAAGCCGGACGCAAGGATCTGACCGGGTTCTTCGAACAATGGCTGGACCGCACCGGCGCACCTGAATTGCGGATTGCCAGTGCCCGCATACCGAATGCGGCCGGCACGGAGCTCGAGCTTGAACTGGTCCAGGATGCGAGGTCAAACGGGGCACAACCGTTCAGCGTCTCGGTCCCGCTGCGCGTGCGGACCGGTGGCAGCGGGTTGGACGTGCGAATCGAAATGTCAGCGTTGCGAAAGAAAGCGACGATTGCGACAGACGCGCGCGCGTCCAGCGTGCAAATTGACCCCGCCTTCGAAATCTGGCGCAAGCTGCTCCCCGGAGAAATGCCGCCGATTTTCCGCGATGTGATCGCTGCGGAAGTCGTCGAGGTCGTCGCGCTGGAGCCGAAAATGCAGGCCGGTGTAGCCGCATTCGCGAAAGCCTTCAGCGAGGGCAAGGCGGTTGCCGTGGAATCCGGCCCCGAGGCGCGTGCCCTCCGGCCCCTGATCGTCGCCGGAAGCAAATCGGCGATCGACCGCTACCTCGAAAGCCTCGGCCGCGCAACACGCCCGGAGCAGATCGAAAAAGGTTCGGCCGAAGTATGGATGGCACCGGATCCAGGCCGTCAGATGGTTGTCATCGCCATCGATCCGGCGGTCACAAACGCAGAGTACCTGGAACGATTGGGACGCCGGCTACGGCATCTCGGTTCGTATTCCTGGATCAGCATTACGGAACAGGGCACATCGAGGCGGGGACACTGGCCAACCGAGACTCCGCGTGTTCCGATAACCGAGTAAGCCGTCTACTGCGAAAAAGTGCAAGGCAGGGAAATACTGCAACGCCGGGAGCATGCTCACCCGTGTTTTTTATCCGACAAAGCGAAACCCGGGACTTTTCCCGCCAAACCATTCACACTGTCCTTGTCGTCAACCGGGATAACCGAATCGTGCGGAGAATGCGCCAGCTTCTGATCGCCCTGACTGTCGCCTTGCTTGGCGCTTGCAACGGAGCCCAAACCCCCTCGTGCTCGGATTCGGTCGTGGTCGGGCGCATCATCGCGCTTGCACGCAATGCGATAGAGAGCGAGTTGCTGCGAAAGGACCCGGCCGCAAGAACTTCGCAAGTGATGGAAAGGCTCATTTTCACGCTTGCAGACATCACCGTCACGGATCATGACGAAACAATCGACAAGCATAGCTGCTCCGCCAATTTGCGCGTGACCTTGCCGCCGGAAATTGCCGGACTCAGCAGCCATCGCGCATTCCAGGTGCTGGCATTGGGGCAGACAAGCATCGAGGTTCAAGGCAATGACATCGTCGCACTCGTCAATTACACCACCTACCTGAGCCAGGAAGACCAGGCATTGATCGTTCGCGCCGATGGCGAAAAAATGCCCGCACGTTATATCCAGGCAGCATACGAAGTGGGGGCATTCGACGCCGACCTTACCCGACTCCCCGACCTGCACAGCGGCCTCACTCTCTATAGCGCGCCGGAAAAAACGTTGCTGATAAAGCCGGCAGAGGACGGATTGCTGCAGTTCCAGATCAGCTACGAAAACAATCACTGCCGCCCCTGGGCGCAACTCATTACCGAGGAGCGCGGCGATACTCTCCTGTATGACAATCAGGAAGTGGGTTGTTCGGTCCTGTTTTCTCGCCTGGGAGAAATACTGCTGGTGGAACACAAGGGTTGCGACATGATGGCGCCGTCGTGTTCGCCGGACGGCATCTACCAGAAGCAATAGGGAAACTGCCGGCAGGCCTTCAGTGCGTCAACCCGTGCTCGTCGCAGGACGTGTTTCGCACCCGGACGACGAACACAGAGCCACAACCGGACGGAATTCTTTACGAACGCACGATGGCAGGCGCTGGTTGGCCGCGCCACTCACTACGCCGGCAAGACACTACCGGGCAAAGCCGGAATTCCGGATCGGCAGAAAGTGGCACGGCCATTCGGGACTACTTCTTCGGCTTGCGACCGCCATCGTCGAGGCAGGCCTGCATCGACGGGTAGGGCTTGAAGCTCTTCACCCGCTCATAGTGCCGGCTGCTTACGTCGTGGCAGATGCCGGTTCCGGTTCTCTTCACCGTAACCGTTCCGTCCTGGGACCATGAAGCCGGGGCCGTGGCAAGGAGCGACAACGAGACAATCGTCGACGCGACCAGCTTCGGGAAAGAACCGCGCAATTGAACAGCCTGGGTATTTGAATATGACATGAGAAACTCCTCCGTATAGTTGAGAAAATACACCCGCTACAAGAGTCATCCCTATGGCTCGCCGGCCATTTTATGTAATGCAGCTGTCGATGCCTGCAGCGCCCGTGAATGCACGAGGTGCAGTTTGAACCCGCAGCGACTCCGCCACAATTATCCCGATGTCATTTACTGCTGTTTTCGGGATGACGAAAACAGTATTGCACAGGAACTCCGGAGCCCGCAGAAAAAACCTCGAAACAGGCGTCTGGCATTTCAGAGTCGATCGATGCGAGACTCGGCGTCTCACATAACTAGACCGGAACGGAAACTCGAAGAATCACGGGCACGCCGATGCCTTTGGCATTTCCGGCACGAGCGAGGTGCGCAACGTAAAGATGCGGTCACGACCAGGCCATCGAGCGTCAGCGGTGCGGGGCGCCGGGGTGCGCTCCCACCCGTGCCGACCTGAGGCAGTCGGCGCGAAAGAGTCAGAAACTTCCGGCCAGCCGCTTCAAATGCCGGTGTCGTCGAGATAACGCAGTGCCGGCGGCGCTCCCAGCATGGGCCCCAAACGATCGAGCAGGCCCGTTTCCTGTCGCCAGGCAAAGTACTTTTCGTAGTGGCGACGCGACTGCCAGCGTTCGATAATGACCAGATTGTCGCCGTCATCCTGGTTGATCTTGACGTCGAGGCCTTCGCAGCCCTCGTAGCGGCGTGTATCCGGCAGTACTTCAACAAACAGCTTCTTCAGATTCTCAATTGAACCCGGTTTCGCCTTCAGGTCCAACAACACTGTAATCGCCATGCGCTGCCCTCCCCCTCTTGTATTCAACTCACGTTTCTTCTTGCCGTGCGCTCGCTCAGGTTCACGACCGGTTGCGAAAATCACGCCGGCACGGCGGCGCCCGAGCGCGAACCGGGTTCAGATCACCTTCAGAACGTCGTAACCGGTCACGATATAGGTAGTGTCCGCAACGAAATCGCGCAACAGCACTGCCGGGTGCTCGGGCGTTATCATCGAAGCGAGGAGCGTGACGGGCGTTTCGATGTCCACATAAGGAAACGCTGTCTGCATGATGGACTGAACCGGATCACCAACGATAGATGAATCCTTGATGATGCAGGCATACGCATGCGCCTCGCTCAGGGAACCGACGATACGGTCGTTCTGCGTCACTGGAATCTGCGAAAAATCGTTATCACGCATCACCGATACGGCTTTCTCAATGGTGTCGGTGGCCATCACGCCGACGACATCCGCCACCTCCTTGTTCCGGATCAACTCTCTCGCCGTGGGCCCGGGTACGGTTTCGTAGCCCATCTTGCGCATCCACTCCGGATTGAACATCTTGCCGACGTAGCGGGTGCCGTGATCGTGAAATATGACGACGACGGTTTCGCCTTTCCTGAACCGGGTTTTCAACTGCAACATACCGGCAATCGCCGCTCCGGCCGAGTTTCCAACCCAGATACCTTCCTGGCTGACGATTTCGCGCGTATATATCGCGGCATCACGGTCAGTAACCTTTTCGAAATGGTCCACGACCGAGAAATCCACGTTCTGGGGGAGAAAATCCTCACCGATCCCTTCGGTAACGTACGGGTAGATCTCTTTCTTGTCGAAAACGCCTTTTTCCTTGTATTTCTTGTAGACGGAACCGTAAGTATCAATGCCCCAGACCTTGATCGCCGGGTTCTTTTCTTTCAGGTAGCGCCCGGTGCCCGTGATTGTGCCACCGGTGCCAACGCCGACAATCAGATGATCGATCTTGCCGCCGGTCTGCTCCCAGAGTTCGGGACCGGTACTTTCGTAGTGTGCTTGCGAATTGCTCAGGTTATCGTACTGGTTCGCCTTCCATGAGTTGGGCGTTTCCTTCTCCAGCCGTGCCGACACCGAATAATATGATCGAGGGTCCTCCGGCTCGACATCCGTCGGGCAAACGAGAACCTCGGCGCCGAACGCGCGCAAGGCATCGATTTTTTCCTGGGACTGCTTGTCGGTCGTCGTGAAAATGCATTTGTATCCCTTGACGATCGCCGCGATTGCCAACCCCATCCCGGTATTGCCGCTAGTGCCTTCAATGATCGTTCCGCCCGGCTTGAGCAAACCCGCTTTCTCGGCATCCTCGATCATCCTGACGGCCATGCGGTCCTTGATGCTGTGGCCCGGGTTGAAAGTCTCCACTTTTGCATAGACGGTTGCCTCTATTTCATTACAGATGCGATTGAGGCGAACCAATGGGGTGTTGCCGATCGTGCCAAGAATGTTGTCGAAAACCAGTCGGGACATATGCATCACTCGAGTTAGTGGCGCGTGAAACACAAACACGCGGAAAAGACGAAAGAACAGTAACGCCGGCTCACAACCGTATCACAACCGGCTTCAGTCCCGAAACCAGTCGGCTTCGCGCTTCCGGGACAGCCAAACCACGCTATTCTAGGCGTTCTCCAACAGGATATCGTCAACAGCGCGCCATGCCCGCACTCGAGCGCAAATTTCCGGATCCGCTTCCGCCGATTCACCCTACACCGGAGTACCTCGTCTCGGGGCAGCGAGCACTATGGTACGCAGACATGAAACGCGTATTCCAGGTGCCATGGATGGGTGTTGTGACAATGGCGTTTTCCCACTATCCGCATTTCTTCGATTGCCTGTGGCGCGGCCTGAAACCGCTGGCAGAAAGTCAGGTTTTCGTCGGCGAGTGCGCGCGTTTGCGGACAAGCGTTGAGACGCAAGTCCACGCCCTGAATCCGCAACCGGTCGCGCAACGCCTGCAGTCGACAGGTTATGCGCCGCGCGAACTCGATCAGATACGCGCCTGCATAGATGTCTTTTCACACGGCAATTTCCCCTATCTGCTCACTGCGACCGCTGCGCGCCGGCTGCTCGAGGGGCGGGAGCTGGGAGAGCCGGTTCGCACACCGCAGTTCACCGGCCGTCACGCACCCGGTGTCGATGTTCCATTCGTTCTGATGGAATCGCATCATGCCGATGCGGGCACGCGTGAGGTGTATCGGGACATCATGCGTACGCTGGGCCTGCCTTTCGTGAACACCGACTATCGGGCACTGGCCCGGTGGCCAAGTTATTTCGCGCTGGCGTGGAACGGGCTCAAGCCATTCATCGATACCCGCGAGCACGCCGGCATATGCATGGAAGTCCACCAGCAGGCAAACCGGTTGATGGGCGAAACGCTGCCCAACCCGGGCGGGCTGACCGCAAGCAGTCTGCGCGCAGCAGCCGAGCGCGACGGCGACCCGGTCGAAATCCTCCAGGTCGCACGACTGTTTCAGTGGCTGCTGCCCGGCCTCGTCACCAACG
>LJTS01000177.1 GCA_001304425.1 Betaproteobacteria bacterium SG8_40 | reverse complement strand
ACTTATCGTGGCACGGCCCGATTCGTTGGCGGGACAGGGCAATTTTTAGGGATTAGAGGCTATCTCGTGGAAGAGGCCAAATACGACACCGACCCCAAGACCGGCTACAACTTCGGAGAATTCAGCGGCGAATACTGGTTCGAGCAATAGATGGTCCATTCCCGGGCAACGACGGCCACAAACACGTCTAACCGACACACAAGCCATGGTGCTACATTTTCTGTTTGGAGAAACGGGCTCGACCCTCTGCATGCTTAGGATGCACAAGAACGTTAACGTGAAATGGGGTCCTTTGCGAGAATGAGAAGTCCATTTTCCATGCGAAAAATTGCGCCACAACGAGGCGCTTACCTTTTTCGGGGGGACCACACCGGCAAATAGCGATATCGTGGTCATCGGTAGCTGATGCGTAGTTTTCGCGGGACTCGCATTTGCAATAATCAAAAAGAAAGGGCATGCATTTCTTGAGGCCCTTTCTTGATCTAGCGCGCCCGGAGGGATTCGAACCCCCGACCCCCTGGTTCGTAGCCAGAGGTTCCTGCCCGGCAATCCTTCAAGACCGCCGATCAGGTCCGCCGCCGCAGGAAATCCGCGAGCACTTTTGCGCAGGCCTTGCCATGGGAAAACGGCAAACCGTGGCGCGAATGTGCGAACACCTGGATTTCCGAATCCGGGATTGCGTCGTGCATCTGGTGCATGACGGTCGCGGGAATGAACGGGCTGTTGTCCGGCGACAGCAGCAAGGTCGGCATCCGGATGTTATTGAGTTCCTTGCTGTAGTTTGTCTTGAGCAAGAGATCGGCGAGGTCGAGGCAGATCTTCATCGAGCAGGTTTCGTGGAGTTCGAGATACCAGTCGTAGGTGTCCGGATCGAGCGCATCGGCGTAAAACCGCCATTCCATCATTTGCGCTGCCCACTTCTTCTGCGTTCCGGTTCGCACCATTTCCCGCCATACATTGACATTACCCAGCAAGCCGCCTTTGGGTGACGCGTTGGAAAGCGTTAACGATAGCAATCGTTTCGCATGCGACAGCGCGCAAACGATGCCGGCCGTGCCGCCGATTGATTCGCCGACGAAATGGAATCGCTCCGCACCCGCGGCGTCGGCAACGCGCATGACGTCATCTGCCAGACCATCGAAAGACCACTTGAAATCTTCCCCCGGCATCGCCGATTCGCCATGTCCGCGCAAATCAAACCGGACGAGGCGGTATTTTGCACAGAGCGTCGCGAACCAGTCAGTCCACATGGCAGGGTGGCCGGCCACGCCGTGATGAAATACGATGGTCTCGGGCTTCTGGATCCATGGCGGTGTGAGATCGCAGACCTCGTAATGCAGGTTTCCTGTAGGCGTTTCAACGAATGACATCAAGATCTCCCCGTATTCTGACCCGCGACGGTGAACGTGAGCGTACCGCCCACGGCAACCCCTGGACAGTCATCAAGGCACCCGTGCGACTTTCGAAGCGCGGCGGGTGATGTGCCGCACCCTGCTTCAGGGGCGCGTACTTTTCGCACTCTGCAACAATGTGGAATCGGATTCCATCTGATCTGGTTGCTGTCTCCGGCGGTTGCGATCAGATTGCTAATGAAAGACCTGTAACTCCTTGCCTTTGGTTTCCGGCAGAAATATCAGCGAGAACATCGCAAGTCCGCAAGCAAGAACGGAAACCACCATGATTGATAGTGCGAGCGGTTCCGATACCACCCATGCCAGCCGGTCAAACCAGGCCGGCGGATGATCGCCCAGGTAACCGACCAACGGTGGCGCGAAGGCGCCAAGGCCGCGCCCGGTGTTGTAGACAAAACCCTGTCCCGAACCGCGCATGCGGCTGGGGAACAGTTCGGCGAGATAGGAACCGAAGCCGCTGAAATTCCCGGAGATGAAGAAACCCAGCGGGAAGCCGAGAATCAGCATGGCCGTATTGCTGATGGGCAGACTGGTGTATGCCAGCGAGACGAATGCGGTGCAGGTTGCGAACAGCAGGAAGGTCTTGCGCCTGCCGATGTGGTCGCACAGGTAGGCCGCGGCCATGAATCCGAACCATGAGCCGACGATGATGACGACGCTGTAACCGCCGGTATTGAGCACCGTGAGACCGCGCACGGTCTTCAGGTAAGTCGGAACCCAGGTGACGATGGCGTAATAGGCCGCCATCATCCCTGAAGTGAGCAGGCAGCCGAGTACGGTGATATGGATGTGTGACGGCGAAAAAATTTCGAGGAAATGGCTTTTGCCAGAGGCCTTGGTGTGTTCGCGTGTCTTGTGAAAGATCTCCGACTCCGGCACGTTGCGGCGGATGTAGAGCACGAGCACGCCGGGAATGATGCCGATCCAGAACATGACACGCCATGCGATGTCTTCGGAAAACACCGAAAAAACCACCGCGAACGCGATCGCGGCAAGACCCCAACCCACGGCCCACCCGCTTTGCATGCTGCCGACTGCCTTGCCGCGATGTTTTGCGCGCACCATCTCTGCAATGAGTATCGAGCCCACCGCCCATTCGCCGCCGAAACCGAGGCCTTGCAGTGCACGCAGGAACAGCAGTTGTTCGTAGGAGTTGGTAAAACCGCACAGGAAGGTCGACACCGAAAACCACAGGATCGTGATTTGCAGAATCTTCACGCGTCCAAACCGGTCGGCAAGTATGCCGGCCATCCAGCCGCCGATGGCCGATACGATGAGTGTTGCCGTGGCGATCAATCCGGCTTCGGCCTTGGTCATCATCCACGCCGCCATCAGCGTCGGGATGACAAACGTGTAGACCATGAAATCGAAGGCGTCGACTGACCAGCCTCCGAATGCGGCACCAAGTGTTCGCCGCTCGGTTTTCGTCAGCTCTCTCAGCCAGTCGAACATGGGTTCCCCCTGATTATTCTTATAGGTCCGGAATCAGAAGCCGGAATGTTTGCCCGGAAGGATAACCGACCGCCGCCAATCCGTACAATATGCCGATGTTGCAGTGCCCAAAAAATGCGCGGAGGAAGATTGCGCATCGAACGCACGTCAACAACCATTAAGGACCATTGCGCACCAGATGGGCGGTGCGAACAGGTTTACGTTGGCGGATGCGCACACACGCGTGCGCAGTTCGCTGGTGCGCGAACCGGGTTACGGCAGTTCGATTCAGATGGCCGCGGCGATCGCCTTGCCCATGTCCTCGGTGTTTGCCTTGCCGCCAACGTCCGGTGTGCGCGGACCATCGACGAGGCAGCCTTCAATCGCCTTTATGATCGCTGCCGAGGCGTCGGCGTGGCCGAGATGTTCGAGCATCATCGCGCCGGACCAGATCTGTGCCACCGGATTGGCAACCTTCTTGCCGTAAATGTCCGGTGCCGAGCCGTGGACCGGTTCGAACAGCGACGGGAAGGTGCGATCCGGGTTGATGTTGGCCGAAGGCGCAACGCCGATGGTGCCCGCGGTTGCCGGGCCGAGATCGGAGATGATGTCGCCAAACAGGTTGGAAGCGACGATGACGTCGAAACGCTGCGGATTGAGTACCAGCTGGATCATCAGGCCGTCGATGTGGAATTGATCGGTCCTGATATCCGGAAAATTCCCGGACATGGCCTTGAAGCGCTCGTCCCAGTAGGGCATCGTGATCGCAATGCCATTGGACTTGGTGGCCGAAGTAAGGTGTTTGGCCGGGCGCTTGCCGGCGAGTTCGAAGGCGTACTTCATGATGCGGTCCACGCCTTTTCGGGTAAACACCGACTGCTGGGTTACCGTTTCGCGCTCGGTGCCGGCGAACATCCGCCCGCCAACCGATGAGTATTCGCCTTCGGTGTTCTCGCGCACCACCAGGTAATCGATGTCGCCGAGCTTGCGTCCGGCCAGGGGGCAGGCGATGCCGGGCATCAGGCGTACCGGGCGCAGGTTGACGTATTGATCGAAGTCACGCCGGAAATTGATCAGCGAGTCCCACAGCGACTTGTGGTCGGGAACGATGGCCGGCCAGCCGGTCGCGCCGAAGAAGATGCAGTCGTGCCCGCCGATCCGGGAGCGCCAGTCCGGCGGCATCCACCAGCCGTGTTTTTCGTAGTTGTCGCAACTCCAGTCAAACTCGTCGAAGGTAAAGTCAATGCCGAACTTGCGGCCCGCGGCGTCGAGCGCGCGTATGCCTTCGGGCATGACTTCCTTGCCGATGCCGTCGCCGGCGATGACTGCGATTTTGTATGAACTCATTGCGGCTATTCCTGAAGTTGTTGTGCCGGCACTTGATTTGACGGCGGGGGCTATGGCACCGCCGCGCAAGGCGCATTTTAACCGAGTGCCCGTGGCGCCGGCCGGAACGCGTAACGGCCGATGCCGGCACGGGGCGGCGAGACTTCAGTACTATAGCGGCCTCGGTATCGGCGGCGTTTGGCCCGCCGTTGCCGTTTGTGTCCTGAATACAGGAGGAAGTGTTGATTCCCGGAACACAGATGCGTGCCGTCGAGGCACGGGATTTTTCGATCGAATCGTTGACGCTCGCGCAGCGTCCGGTGCCGGAAGTGCGGCGTGGCGAGATCCTGGTAAAGATCGGTGCCGCCAGCCTGAACTACCGCGACCTGGCGATTCTTGCCCAGAAGTACATGCCCAAGCTGAAACTGCCCTATGTGCCAGCGTCCGACTGTTGCGGCGAGGTGGTGGAGGTCGGCGAAGGCGTGTCGCGTTTCAGGGAGGGCGACCGCGTTGTGCCCTTGTATACACAGGGCTGGCACGATGGCCGGCCAACGCTGCAGCAACGTACCACCCGCACCCTGGGCGCGCCGCTTTCCGGCGTGTTGCAGGAGTATATTGCCGTGCCCGAGGAAGAAGCCGTCGCGGCGCCGGCCAACCTGAGCGACGCGGAGGCGGCAACACTGCCGATAGCCGCACTGACCGCGTGGACAACCCTGCAAGAGGGCGGCATCAAGAGCGGCGATGTGGTCCTGGTCCAGGGCACCGGCGGGGTTGCATTGTTCGCGCTCCAGTTTGCCAAACTGGCCGGTGCGCGGGTGATCTTGCTGTCGTCGAGCGACGATAAGCTTGCGCGCGCAAAGAAGATGGGCGCGGATGTCGGTATCAATTACCGCGGCACGCCGGACTGGCAAGACGCGGTCAAGGACGTCACCGGCGGCAGAGGCGCCGATATTGTTGTAGAAACAGCAGGATCGACGCTGTCGAAGTCACTGGCAGCGGTGACCTTCGGCGGATTCATCGGTGTGATAGGGTTCGTGGCCGGCCACCAGGCGGAGATTTCGGTTCGAAGCCTGATTGGCCCGATGATTCGCGTCCAGGGCATCGCAGTCGGGTCGCGCACCGGGTTCGAGGCAATGAACCGCGCCATTGTCGCTCACGGGTTGAAGCCGGTCGTCGATTCGACTTTCGAACTCGGCCACGTCGCCGACGCGTTCCGGCGTCTCGAGCATGGTCAGCATTTCGGCAAGATCGTCGTGAGCATCTGACGTTCCTTTCGGACGGGCTTCGTCCGGATCGTTTTTCATCAATTCCAGACATTGGGTCGGGAGCAGCACTAACCATGGACACCGCGCCGTCCGGCTGGAGCCGGCAACTGTACGAGACATTGAAGCAGCAGGGCATTTCCCAGGTCAGCATCGTGCCCGATGCCGGCCACGCCGCGTTGATCCGGCTCTGCGAGGCGGACGCCGGCATGAAGCTGGTGCGGCTGACAACGGAGGAGGAGGGCGTGGCCATGGCGGTGGGGGCGTGGCTGGGCGGCGAGAAGAGCGTGTTGTTGATGCAGTCCAGCGGCGTCGGTAACTGCATCAACATGCTGTCGATGCTGAGTGTGTGCCAGGTGCCGCTGCCGATGTTGATCACCATGCGCGGCGACTGGGCCGAGTTCAATCCGTGGCAGGTGCCGATGGGCCGCGCCACGCAGGGCGTGCTGGAGCAAATGGGCACGCTGGTCAGCCGTGCCGATCGCGTCGAAGACGTGGCGCCGCTTGCCGAGGGTGCGCTGCGCATCGCCTTCAACACCTTGCGGCCGACCGCGGTATTGATCGGGCAGCGCTTGCTCGGCGCCAAGACGTTCGGGAAATGAAGGACGTTCGGGAAATGAAGGACGTTCGGGAAATGAAGGACGTTCGGCAAATGAAGGACATTCGCGAAATGACAGCGCACGCCGGGGTGAGACCCAATGCGTAAGGAGCGTGTTTTGCGGGAGCGATACAATGGC
>LJTS01000176.1 GCA_001304425.1 Betaproteobacteria bacterium SG8_40 | reverse complement strand
TAGACTCCTTTAAAATTGCGGGCGGGATGCTCAGAGGTCGGAAGAGAGCAGCCCAAACTTGAGTTCTCACTGGGGGGTATCATGAAACGGCGCATACATTCGGTACGCGGTTTAATCCTGACGGCCACCATCGGTCTTTTCGCGATGGTACTTAGTGGATGTAGCGGGGATGACGGCGCCGCTGGCGCGCCGGGCAAGGACGCGGTGGTTGCTCCTTCAGAGGCGACGGCGCTGAATATCCAGGTCACCGGCGCTTCGGTCGGCAGCCCGCCGGTCGTCAACTTCAAGGTCACCAACCAGAATGGGGTCGGAGTGGCCGGTTTCCTCCCCACCGATCTTCGCTTCAATATCGCGAAGCTTATTCCGGGAACCCCAAGCAAGTGGCAGAACTACATCTACCGCGCGACCGGTGGTGTTTACGGCGACCAGGAACGTTCGGGTTCCTCCGGCCGTGTTTATGGCACCTTGGTGGATCATGGGGATGGCAGCTACACCTATACCTTCCACACCGACATTACGAAAGCCGTCAATAATAGCGATGACACCGCACCCAACTGTCCAGCGCCATGTACGGACGCGGATGGCAATGCGCTCGACCTCAGCTACCAGCCGGGCTACCTGCATCGTATCGGTGTCCAGATGGGCAACAGCGCGTATCCCTACGTGAATGCCACCTACGAATTCGTGCCGAACGGCGGCATGGCAGGCGGGCGCGACATCGTGGCAACCGCCAAGTGCAACGAATGCCACAATCAGTTGCGCATCCACGGCAGCCGCATCGAGACCAAGCTATGCGTCACCTGCCACAACCCTGGATCGTGGGTGGCGGGAACGCCCAACACGCCGGTTGACTTTAAGGTGATGGTCCACAAGATCCATCGCGGCGAAGAGCTGCCGAGCGTGGTGGCCGGTTATCCGTACAAGATCGGGAACGCGGATTTCTCGCACGTTGTCTTCCCCGACATGACCGTGTCGTTGGGCGACACGCGTAACTGCGTCAAGTGCCACGACGGCACGCTGAACGCACCCAACTTTACGGCGCAGGGTGACAACTGGAAGAACAACCCGAGCGCCGCGGCGTGCGGCGCCTGCCACGACAACGTCTACTTCACGGCTGCGCCTGATCCGGCCAAGCCCTGGCAGACCACCCCTCATCCGGGCGGCGCGCAGCCTGACGGCGCATGCGCGGGATGTCATTCCAACCCGACCACGAACCCGGACATTTATGTTGCCGAGGTGCATTCGCTGCCGAACAAGATGAATGAGCAGATCGCCAGGTACCAGCTTGTGATCAACTCCTTTACCGCAGCCGCTGGCGTGGCTCCGGTGGCGAATATCTCGGTCAAGAGGGATGGGACCGCGGTAGATTTCACTGATACCGCGACAAACCCGGAATTCGCCGCTGGCGCGCTCACCATGCTGGTCGCGTGGAATAACGAGCCCGCCATCAATGGCACGCCGCGCCTGGACTTCAGTAACAACCCGAGCTTTTCGGCGACAACCCCCGCCTCCCCGATCAGCGTAAATCTGTACACGGCCGGGAACGTCACCAAGGTGGGAACCAACACCTTCGACGTGAACTTCGGGGCTGTTGCTGGGGCCGTTACTCCGGGGACCGCAACCGGCATTGCGCGGGCCGGCCTTTACGGGCGGGTTAACACCAACATCACCGTCGGGAACAAGGCTCCGGTCGCGACCAATATCAACATCAAGTCGGCGATCAGGGACTACAAGATCAGCGGTACGCCGACCGCGCGGCGCACGGTGGTGGACGTCGCGAGGTGCGACCAGTGCCATGGTCAGCTGAATTTCCATGGCGGCCAGCGTGCTGACGAGCCCGGTTTGTGCGTGATGTGCCACAACCCGAATGCGACAGACATTGCGCGTCGGAACGCGGCACTCACGGGGGAGACAGGAGAGGCGTCGATCGACTTCAAGCGCCTGATCCACGCGGTCCACGGCTCGAGCATGCGTACCCACGCGCTGATCGTCTGGGGCTATCCGGGTGCCGGTAACGTCATTGGCGGTGCCAACTGTACTACAGCCCCCTGGTCGTGCCGGCACGACTTCAGCGAGGTGGAGTACCCCGGCATCCTGCGGGACTGCGCCACCTGCCACACCGGCACGACCTATGCGCTTTCGGGCAACTGGGAAATGCCGACGCAGAGCGGCATCCTGGCGAGCACCGGCAGCATCCTGGGCGACGTGCTGGTCAGCGATCCGAGCATCACCGACCCGTCGGATGACCGTAACATCTCGCCGGCCGCGGCAGTGTGCACCTCATGCCATGACAGCGATCTAGCGATACTGCACATGAACACGGTCGGCACTCCAGTGTTCAGTGCGCTTCAGGCCGCGATTGACCCAAACATCGAGCAGTGCTCTCTTTGCCACGGTCCGGGTACTGTGGCCGACGTCAAGACGGTGCACGGCGTGAAGTAAGAGGGGAGGATCTGCGTAACGAACGGGCGCGCAGATCCTGTGTGCAAACCTCCCGGTACGCGATGAGCGCTACCGGGAGGTGCTGAAGGAGCCGGCCAGGCCGGCAGGCAGCGAGGAAGTCTGGCGCATATTGCCGGGGCTGTCCGAAAACGACAAGAACGACTGACGTGGACGTAACAGCTGCATACGCGAGGAATAGCGCATGACGAAGATTCGCCAGGTATTCCTCGGAACGTCTTTGTTGTTCGGTATCGCATTCGCTTTCCAGGTGCTCGCGCAAGAACCCGCGCAACCGGGCGAGCGGGTGCTGCCCGATCCCAACGATCCTACCGCCTACACCGAGAAGGGCGCCGACACCTGCCTGAAGTGTCACGACGAGGAGTCGGAGTTTCCGGTGTTCAACATATTCAAGACCAGGCATGCCGTTCGCGGCGATGCGCGCACACCGTTTGCCAAGTTGCAGTGCGAAACTTGCCACGGCCCCGGCGGGCTGGATGCCACGGCCACGCAAGCGATGCGCGAGCGGGGCGGGCATACCGCCAAGGTCCGCAAGGGCGAGCCGCGCCCGCCGATGCTGAATTTCGGCGCCAAGTCGAAGGACCCGGTGGCAACCCAGAACAAGATGTGCCTGCAGTGCCATGAGCGCCAGAACCGCATGGACTGGCAAGGCAGCACGCATGCGAATAACGAGGTTTCGTGTGCCAGCTGCCATAGTGTTCATGTTCCGCGCGACCCCGTGTTGACCGCGGCGGGACAGCCCGACAGGTGCTATGCCTGTCACCTGCGCCAGCGCGCGGATTTCCACAAACCGTCGGTGCACCCGGTGCGTTTCGGGGTCATGCAGTGCAGCGAGTGTCATAGCGTCCACGGATCGAGCACGGCGAGCCTGCTCAAGAAACCGACCCTGAACCAGACCTGTTTCCAGTGTCACGCCGACAAGCGCGGACCGTTCCTGTGGGAGCACGCGCCGGTGGCCGAAGATTGCTCGGTCTGCCACCTGCCGCACGGATCGATCAACCCTTCGCTGTTGGTGAAGCGCCCGCCGCTGCTTTGCCAACAGTGCCATTCGCCGGCTGGCCATCCGAGCGTTTCCTACACCAGCGCCGGACTGCCGGGCGGGACGCCGTCGGCCTACTTGCTTGCGGGCGGCTGCACGAACTGCCACTCGCAGGTGCATGGGTCGAATCATCCCTCGGGCGTGAAACTGATGCGTTAGGTGGTATTTCGCCACTCGACATCGATTGCGACAAAGAGACTGGCCATGCGGAGATCGAACGACAAGGTACGGACGGAGGGGGACAAGACCATGAGAAACGCGAAGCGCTTGTTCGTCTCACTGGCTCTGGCGGTGCAGGCCGCGCTGGTCGCGGCCGAGGACAAACCTGCCGATGCCTCTGGCTGGCCGGCGGTCGACAAGTCGGATTGGAAGTGCAAGTACTGCGCGTTCCAGACCGGCTGGAGCGGGGAGTTTGAGCTGGGAGCCGTCTATGTATCGGATGACTCCTACAAGTTCGCCGAGTACACCGGCCTCGAAAAGGGCGGGTATGCCGTTGCCAACGCAAACGCGCGCTACACGAACCCCGAAAGCGCGAGCCGTTGGGATCTGTACGCCACCAATCTCGGTTTTCCGTATCGCGCCGTGGACGTCGACGGTGGCAAGCAAGGTAGCTACAGGCTGCGCCTGAACTACAGTGAGCTGCCGCATTTCATCTCGGATTCCGCGCGCACACCTTTCGTTGGCTCCGGTGGTGATTCGCTCACGCTTCCGGGCACCTGGGTTTACGGGGGCACCACGGGCGCCATGACCGACTTGCCAAACAGCTTGCAGGACGTCGACATCGAGAACACCCGCAAACGGGTCGGCGTCGGGCTGACGGTCCCGTGGCGTGATTGGGAAGCCGGCGTTAACGTGCGTCACGAGACGCGCGACGGGACGAAGCGCATCGCCGGGGCGTTCCTCACCAGCAGCGCCCAGATGATTGCCCCGGTGAACTACACCACCGACGATGTGGAAGCGGCTGTTTCGTACGCCGGAACCAAGGCGCAGGTGAAGTTTGCCTATCACTTCTCGAGCTTCAGCGACGATAACGCGGCTCTGACCTGGCGCAACCCGTTCGCGGTTCCCCCGGCCTATCCCGGCGCCGATGTCGGCCAACTGGCGCTGCCGCCGGAAAACCAGTTCCACCAGCTGCTCGCCTCCGGAGCCTATCAGTTCACGAAACAGACGCGGGCGACGGCCAGTGTCGCGGTGGGACGCAATTTGCAGGATGACCCGTTTCTGGCCAGCACGCTGAACACATCGATCGCGGCCCCAACGCTGCCGCGAAGCTCGCTGCAGGGCCGGGTCGACACCATCAACGCGGACCTGAAATTCATGTCCCTGGTCACGGACAAGCTTCGGCTAGACGCCTCCTACAAGTACGATGACCGCGACAACCGAACGCCGCAGGACACGTTCTCGTGGGTGTCGACCGATAGCGTGTTGGCAGCGCCCCGTACCAACCTGCCGTACAGCTTCACGCGCAACCTGTTCAAGTTGTCGGCCGACTATCGCGTGGCGAAGCGAGACAAGCTCTCGGCGGGGGTCGACTATGACATCAACGACCGCACCTATCAGGCGGTCGACAAGACCAAGGAGGGCACGTTCTGGGCCAAGTACATCGCGCATGCGGCAGACGGCGGCGATATCAGCCTGAAGTATGCCCACTCGAGCCGCGAGGGAAGCACCTATCAGGCCGTTCCCGAGATCCTTCCGCCCGAGAATCCGCTTATGCGCAAGTACAACATGGCTGACCGCAGCCGCGATGCGCTTGGATTGCGGATCACCCAGCTGATGGGCGGAGCCACGACGGTGGGTTTTGGCTTCAATTACGCGAACGACGACTATTCGAATTCGACCGTCGGTCTGACCAGTAGCTCAGATCTGGTTTTTGATGCCGATGTCGGTATCCAGTTGACGAAGAGCACCACGTTTCACGTCTTCGGCAGCTATGAAGAGATCGACTCCGAGCAAGCGGGCGCATCGTCGTTCGGGAATCCGCCCGACTGGACAGGAACGAACAACGACGTGATCGGGGCGGCCGGCATCGGGATCAAGCAGAAGGCATTGGCCGGAAAGCTCGATCTGGGAGCCGATTACACGCTGTCGCGCTCGCGCGGCCACACGACCGTGGCCGGTGATACGGGGTTTCCCGACCTCACGTCGAGGCTGAGCAGCCTGAAACTCTACGGCAGCTATCGAGTGACCGACGCCATGTCGGTGGCGATGGCCTATTGGTACGAAAGCTATCGCTCGCAGGACTGGCAGCTCAACGGGGTGACGCCGAGCACGGTTAGCAACGTCCTAACGTTGGGCGAGACCAGCCCCAATTACAACGTGAACTTCGTCAGCGTGTCGCTGCGCTACCGGTTCTAGGCTAACACCAGGCGCGGGGGATTGCCCGAGCACGGACGAACGTCGTCGTGTCTTACCAGGGGTGAGACAGCCGTTACGGCGTGAACGAAGCTTTTCTCGCTGAACAAACAATTCCGCGGTCAGTCTCCCGTCCTCACGGCAGCACCTCGCTCACCGTCAGTTCGACCTTCGAGAGCGAGCCGGTCTTGAGCGGTTGCGTCAGGCCCTGCATGTCACCGCTGCTCGCTGACGCATTGCCGGTCTTCGAGACGCGCGCGCCGATCACCACCTCCGGCACGCTCGAAATCGTCATCTGAGGGGACATCGCCGTCGAGTCGTCGA
>LJTS01000175.1 GCA_001304425.1 Betaproteobacteria bacterium SG8_40 | reverse complement strand
CGCGCGCCTATATAGCTGGCAACCGCAGCTTCACCACCGCCGTCGGGCGCGACAACATCGACCACGCCGAGGTCCAGCATATCATCCGCCGAGTAGATCTTGCCACTCGCGATCAGCCGTTCGGTTTCGCGGTAGCCGATCTTGCGCTCGAGAAAAGAGTAGGCGCCCATTCCCGGGAACAGATTGAACAGAATCTCCGGGAAGCCGAAACGAGCGCTTTTTTCCGCGACCAGCACGTCACTGGATAACGCGGCTTCGAAGCCGCCGCCAAGGCACTCGCCCTGAATCAGCGAAATAGTCGTAATTGGCAGGCCATGCGACATGTAGTTCTGGTGCAAGACCTTGATGCAGGCATGACCGTAACGTAGCAGTCCTTCGCCGTCCTGCGATGCGACCAGTCGCGCGAACAGGTCGAGATCGCCGCCGAGGTTGAACACGCCTTTGACGCGGGATGCGAGAACGGTATAGCCGAACGGCAGCGAACCGGCATCGCACTCGATCAGGCCCTCGCGCTGGCTGCCGTCCGCCTGCGCGAGGAAATGGCAATAGCGCGACAGGTCTTCCAGCAAGGCAGGATTGAAATTGGGCCTCGGCGCCGGGTTCCAGCGCAGCCACATCGCTCGCAGTTGCGGGTCGTGCGTAGCGGAAAGCTGGTCCGAGAAAATGAACTCGGCAGGCTGCTCGGCCCGTGTCGTTCTCAGCGTTGGCGGCGTTCTTTCGGCTGGCGAGGCGGAAAGATGCATTTGCAGCACTGGTTGCGGGATATCCATGTCCATACCGCTGTTCCTTTGCAAACTATGGCCTGAAGGCCGACGCTGCCAGCGCATTCGGGGCCGGGCTGGAAGAATTCGCAGTGTACGACAGGTTTTTTTAAGATTGCAAACATAACAAATTGAAAGATATGTTTTTTTATATATATTTCATTAGGTTTGGTTAATTTGTGACTGTATGGCGACACCCCGAGATGGCGCAGGCAGCGGATTCAGCGAGACGGTTGCCAGCATGCCGGGTGTTTGCGACCGGCGCCGCGCTGAACTGGGGCGATTGACCCGGCTCACCCGGCGCGAGGAGAATCACAGGTTCCACCTCTTGGGTCCCCACCGCAGGTTTGCCATGCGTTCCGTGCCCCGTTCCGTGTTTGCCTGGCTGTATCGCGTTCGCGTCATCGGCGACGTCGCGCCGGTCGAGCGCGAGCGGCGCGTTCTGGTGGTAGCCAATTGTCCATCCCGGTTGGCCGCCCTGCTGCTCGGCCTGCATCTGCCGCGCTCCCCGCTGGTGGTTCTGCCGCCAGCCCAGTCCCGCGGTTTCGTCGAGCGCATTCTTTTGCGCCTCGTCGATCATGTCGTGTCGGACATGAGCGATCCGTTGCTCGCCAGGCACCTGCTGCAACAGCTGCGAGCGGGGCGGCCGGTCGTGTTGTTTCCGGAGGCGCGCGTCAACGACGGGTTTGGCGTTGGCAAGGTGTATCCGGCTGCGGCATTGGTTGCGGCCCAAAGCGGCGCTGCGGTTGTGCCAGTCGGGATTACCGCTTCGTTGCGACTCGTGCCGTGGGCGGCGAACCGGCACGTCACGACCAGTCTGACTCTGCGTGTATTCGCGTCGACCAGTATCGACGGCGGCGATGGCAGCGCGCGTAAACGCCGTGCGCGTGCAACCCGGCGCCTGACCGAAGTCATGCAGGAAACGGTTGTCGCTGCATTTGTTCGCAAGCCGGTTTTCGAAACCTTTCTCGATGCCATCGCCGTGCACGGCCGGTCGCACACTATCCTGGAGGACCAGGACCGGCAGCCCAGAAGCTACGGGCAGATTCTGAAGGGCAGCCTGGCGATTTCGCGCTGGATACGCCGCGATACCGTGCGGGGTGAGAACGTCGGTGTCTTGCTGCCCAACGTGATCGCTTCGGTGGCCGCGGTGCTCGGTCTGTGGGCTGCAGCCAGAGTGCCGGCAATTTTCAACTTCACTGCCGGTTCGGCCGCCGTGAACAGTGCGGCGACGGCCGCCGGAGTGCGTACCGTAATCACCTCCAGAAAATTCATTTCGCAAGCGCAGCTCGAACCGGTGCTGGAGGTTCTGGGCGCTTGTCGCATCCTCTATCTGGAGGACTTGCGCAGCCAGTTCGGCTTGTTCGACAAACTGTGGCTGATGGCGTTTGCGTGCCGGTTCCCGCGCCTGGCTATTGTGAAGTCCGCGGTATCGGATCCGGCGGCGGTGTTGTTCACATCCGGTTCCGAAGATCGCCCGAAGGGCGTGGTCCTGTCGCATAACGCCGTGCTGTCCAATGTTGCCCAGATCAGCGCCGTGTTTGACTTTTCACCGCGCGACAGGATTTTCAACCCCCTGCCGATCTACCATGCCTACAGCTTCAGCGCAGGTCTGGTGCTGTCACTGGTCACCGGAACGCGGATGTTCCTGTACATCTCGCCGTTGAAATACGGTGTTATTCCGGAACTGGTTTACCGCAGCGAGTGCACGGTGCTGTTCGGGACCAGCACGTTTCTTTCGTATTACGAACAGAATGCCGTTGCGGCCGATTTCCGCTCGCTCAGATGCGTGATCTCGGGGGGCGAGCGTTTGTCCGCCGCCGTGGCCAGAGCGTGGCAGGAAAGATTCGGGCTGCGCATTTACGAGGGTTACGGTACAACCGAGGCCGGGCCGGTCATCAGCCTCTCCACTCACGGGGACTTTCGCCCCGGCAGTGTCGGGCGCTTCATGCCGCGGCTGCAGACCGCGATCCGGCCCGTGGACGGTGTCGAGCGCGGCGGGGTGTTGCATATCAAGGGCCCCAATCTCATGCTCGGGTACTACCGCCATCAGCGTCCGGGCGTGATCGAACCGCCGCGCTCTCCGGTCGGAGCCGGCTGGTATGACACCGGGGATATCGTTGACGTGGACGACGACGGCATGGTGACCATCGTCGGGCGCGTGCGCCGCTTCGCCAAGATCGCCGGAGAGATGGTGTCGCTCGACGCGGTGGAGCAGCTCGCGCGCTCGGCCTCTGGCGCTCACCAGCACGCGGCCGTCGCGTTGCTGCGAGAGGACGGGGCCGAAACGACGGTATTGTTTACCACCGACGATACGCTAACGCGGTCGCGATTACTCGCCGCTGCGCGTTCGGCCGGTGCCCACGAACTCGCGGTGGCGCGCAAGGTGGTCAAGCTCGCGCAAATGCCGCTGCTCTCCACTGGAAAGACCGACTACGTCGCACTTGGCGCGCTGATTCGCGACGACACCTATGGCAGGCTCATTGCGGCCGCTGCCGGGCTGTCATTGTCTGCGCCGGGCGCGACAGGCGGCAAGGCAGACGAGGAGAATCCGGCTTCCTCGCCGCGCACCAGCCGGTGACGCGCAGCAGCACGCTGGCGATTTGCTAGCCGCCGTAAGTGATCCGGTACACGACACCGGCGTGATCGTCCGACACGAGTAAAGCGCCGTCGGGCATGACGAGGATGTCAACCGGCCGGCCCCAGGCGTCGTCGTTTTCCACCCAGCCTTCGACGAAAGGCTCGTACTCGACTACTGTGCCGTCCGTGACCGCCACGCTGACGATCCGGTAGCCGCTTTTCGTCGACCGGTTCCACGAGCCATGCTGGGCAATGAATATGCGGTTACGGTACTGCTGCGGGAACATTTCGCCGGTATAAAAGCGCAGGCCATTGGGCGCCACGTGGCCGCCCTGTTTCAGCGCCGGCGGTGTGAATTCCTCGCATTTTCGCTGACCGCCAAATTCGGGATCCGGAGTGTCTCCCTGATGGCAATAGGGATAGCCAAAATGCAGACCTGCTTCCGGCGCGTAATTCAGCTCGTCCGATGGCATATCGTCGCCCATCCAGTCGCGCCCGTGGTCGTTGAACCAGAGGGCATTTGTCTGCGGATGCCAGTCAAAGCCGACCGAGTTGCGAATGCCGCGCGCAAACGTTTCCAGATTCTTGCCGTCAGCGTCCATGCGCATGATGACGGCGTAACGATCGGGATCGGGTGCGCAGATGTTGCACGGCGCGCCAACCGGCACGTACAGCTTGCCATCGGGGCCGAATGCGATGAATTTCCAGCCGTGATGCCGGTCACTGGGAAACGTGTCGTTGACCACGACCGGCTCCGGAGGCTTCTTCAGGTTTTCCTCGATCGCGTCGAAGCGGATAACGCGGCTGACCTCGGCTACGTACAGCGCACCATTTTTGAAGGCGACGCCATTTGGCGCGTTCAGGCTCCTGGCAATCGTGTAGACGTTGTCGGCCTTTCCGTCCCGATCGGTATCGACCAGCGCATAGACCGTTCCCCGGGCGCGGGTGCTGACGAATACGGTGCCGTTGTCCCCCAGTGCCAGTGATCGCGCATCCGGGACGTCGCTGGCGAACACGTCTATGGAAAAGCCCTCCGGTAACCGCAGCTTGTCCAGGTCGGGGGCGGCAAACGCCGTCGCCGTCAGCCAGAAAAATACGATTGCCAGGGAAAATCGCTGCATCGAACACCTCCTGTAGACCAAGCCTATTATCGACGCCAAACCGGCTGACGAGAAGGCCGGCGGGCTCCGAAGCAGCAGGAGAGACTGCCGCCAGCTAAACAAGGTTCCCCGCAGGCCTTGAAATCGCGCCGCCCGGGCCCCATCTGCGGCAGCACCGTTCCGGCAAACCAACACTGAGGGAGAATCGGCCCGTCATGGACGAGACAAGCACGAAAGAAACACTGGGTTTCCAGACCGAAGTCAGCCAGTTGCTCAAACTGATGATTCACTCCTTGTACAGCAACAAGGAGATTTTTCTGCGCGAACTCATTTCGAACGGTTCCGATGCCTGTGACAAGCTCAGGTTCGAGGCGCTCACCGATCCGGCGTTGTTCGAATCGGATCCGGATCTCAAGATACGCATCTTCGTTGATCCAGCGGCCCGGACCATCTCCGTATCCGACAATGGCATCGGCATGTCGCGGCAGGAGGTCGTTGACAATATCGGCACCATCGCCAAATCCGGCACGCGGGAGTTCCTCGACCGACTGACCGGCGACAAGGTCGCCGATGCGAACCTCATCGGCCAGTTCGGAGTCGGGTTTTACTCGTCTTTCATCGTCGCCGACAAGGTCACGCTGATTACCCGGCGAGCCGGCCTCGGTGCCGAGCACGGGGTCAAATGGGAGTCCTCCGGCGAGGGCAATTACTCCGTCGAGACCGTCACCCGCGAGAACCGCGGAACCGAAGTGATTCTGCATCTTCGCGACGAAGAGGACGAACTTCTCGACGCGATGCGGCTGCGAAATATCGTGCGCCGCTACTCCGATCACATCACGCTGCCCATCCTGATGAAAAAGGAGGAATGGGACGCGGACGAAAAAAAACATGTCACCAGGGACGAGGACGAGCAGGTCAACCAGGCCTCGGCACTGTGGGCCCGTCCCAAATCGGAAATCACCGACGAGCAGTATCAGGAGTTCTACAAACACGTTGCGCATGACTTCGAGCCTCCCCTGGCCTGGACACACTCGAAGGTCGAAGGCCGCAGCGAGTACACGCAGTTACTGTTTCTGCCGCAACGTGCCCCGTTTGACCTGTGGGACCGCGATCACCGCCATGGCGTGAAGCTGTACGTCCGCCGCGTGTTTATCATGGACGATGCCGAACAGTTGCTGCCGGCCTATCTGCGCTTCGCAAGGGGCGTGGTCGACTCCAACGATCTGCCGCTCAACGTTTCGCGGGAAATTCTTCAGGAGTCGAAGGACGTCGAGGCGATCCGCAAAGGATGCGTCAACCGGCTCCTTGGGCTGATAGAAGATCTCGCCGGGAACGAGGCTGAAAAGTTTGCGACCTTCTGGAAGGAATTCGGGCGCGTTCTCAAGGAAGGCATCGGCGAAGACTTCAACAACAAGGATCGTATTGCGAAGCTCTTGCGTTTTTCGTCGACTCACGACGAGTCCGAAGACCAGAAGGTGTCGTTTGAAGACTATGTCGGGCGCATGAAAGAGGGGCAGGACAAGATCTACTATGTGACCGCCGATACGCATGCCGCCGCGAAGTCCAGCCCGCATCTGGAAATTTTCCGCTCCAAGGGTATCGAGGTACTGCTGCTTTCCGACCGGGTCGACGAGTGGGTGGTGTCCAACCTGACCGAATTCGACGGCAAGCAACTCGTTTCGGTCGCAAAGGGCGCGCTCGACCTTGGCCAACTCGGGGACGAAGAGAGGCAGGAGCAGGAGAAGGAAGCCAGCGAACA
>LJTS01000004.1 GCA_001304425.1 Betaproteobacteria bacterium SG8_40 | reverse complement strand
CGCTATTGCACGATGACATGTTCACCATCGGCGTTGAACCGACGCCGGACAAACCTTCAAACATTGCCAAACGCGTCGAGTTCGGCTTTGGCGACCTGGAGGCGGGTTTCTCCAAGGCCGATGTCATTGTCGAGCGCGAGTTCAGTACCAAGCCGGTGCATCAAGGTTATATCGAACCTCACGCTTGCCTCGCCAGTGTTTCCGAAGATGGCCAGGCGGAGTTGTGGTGCACCACCCAGGGCCAGTTCATCGTGCGTGCTTTCTGCGCAAAACTGCTCGGCATGGAAGTGTCGCAGCTGCGCGTCACAGCTTCGGAAATCGGCGGTGGATTCGGCGGCAAGACGGTGGTTTATATCGAGCCGTTGGCACTCGCGCTGTCGCGCAAAGCCTGCAAGCCGGTAAAGATGGTGATGTCCCGTACGGAAGTGTTGCAGGCGAGCGGACCGACATCGGGGGCCCGGATCCGGGTCAAGGTGGGTGCCACCAAAGACGGGCGCATTACCGCCGGCGATGCATTATTGAAGTATCAGGCAGGCGCCTTTCAGGGATCGCCGGTGCAGCCGGGCGCGATGTGCGCCTTCGCCCCGTACGATCTGGAAAACGTGCGCATCGTCGGCTTCGACATCGTCGTCAACCGCCCCAAGGTTGCAGCCTACCGCGCACCGGGCGGACCGATCGCGGAGTTCGCCGTTGAAAGCGTCATCGACGAAGTTGCAATGAAGATCGGTCTTGATCCGATCGAGTTTCGCCTGAAGAACGCCGCGCAAGAGGGCACCCGCGCGCCCTACGGGCCGAAGCTGGGACCGATAGGCCTGGTTCAAACGCTGCAGGCTGCGCGCGCCCATGCCCACTACAGTGCGCCCCTGAAAGCCAATCAGGGTCGCGGAGTCGCTTCCGGGTTCTGGTTCAACATCGGTGGCGAGACCTGTGCGTCTCTCAACCTCGGTGAAGACGGCAGTGTTGCAATGGTGGTCGGGACGCCGGACATTGGTGGTTCGCGCGCATCGCTGTCGATGATGGCTGCGGAGGAACTCGGCATTTCTCTGGAGCACATACATCCTATCGTCGGGGATACCAGCGCCCTTGGATTCAACTTCCTTACCGGCGGCAGCCGCGTGACGTTTTCCAGCGGCATGGCGGTAGTACAGGCGGCGCGCGACGTGATTGAGCAACTGCGCGAACGCGCTTCCAAGATATGGGAAGTGCCGATGGCCGATGTTGAATGGGTGGAAGGCCATGCGCGCTGCGCCGGTCCGGGCGAAGCCAGGTCGCTCTCGCTCGCGGAGCTTGCCCGTACTGCCGGCAAGACCGGCGGACCCATCATTGGCAATGCCGCCATCAACGCGACGGGGGCCGGCCCCAGCCTTGCCACGCACCTGGTTGACGTCGAAGTCGATCCCGAGACCGGCAAAGTCACGATCTTGCGCTATACCGCAATTCAGGATGCCGGCAAGGCAATTCATCCGGCTTACGTCGAAGGACAGATGCAAGGTGGCGCAGTCCAGGGTATCGGCTGGGCGCTCAACGAGGAATACATCTACGACGACAAGGGACATCTGCTGAATCCGGGTTTTCTCGATTACCGCATACCGGTTTGTTCAGACGTGCCGATGATCGACACGGTGATCGTCGAGGTACCCAATCCGAATCATCCCTACGGTGTGCGCGGCGTCGGCGAGACGCCCATCGTTCCGCCAATGGGCGCGATCGCCAATGCGGTTTCGCACGCGACGGGGGTGCGCTTTACCGACTTGCCGATGTCGCCACCCCGGGTGCTGGCAGCCATCGACGCACAGCAGAGCCAGTAAGGAACCTGCGCCGTTGGCCCGACTCATCCTGGACGGCAGCTTGCGGCAACTGGCCGGGGGCGATTCGGTCGTCGAGGTCGATGTGCAGAACGTGAAGCAGTTGCTGCGCACGCTGAGCGAGCGTTATCCGGCGCTGGCGCCCCACCTCGAGCAAGACAGCTTTGCCATTGCCATTGACGGGGAAATTTTTCAGGATGTCTGGTTCGCCCCCATCGCGCCGGACAGTGAAATCCACCTGATCCCTGCCATTCGCGGCGGTTAGATCTGGGGCTTGCCCCGAATTCACCGCGCGCTCGCTGCCGACACCCGCGAAACAGCACCGCTCGATTTCAGCCGGACAGCCGCACGAAACGGGTTGAACGGCCCGACTGCGACTACAAGACGCGCCGGGCCAGCGGTCGCCGCCTTCATGGCCCACAGGCCTCCCACCCGCCAAGCCGCACTAATGGTAATTCCGCACATTTTCATTGCGGCACGCTTCGCAGCGCCGGCAACGTGCGATCCGTAATCTGTGATCACTCGCACGGTTAAGCATTTCCGCGAGATGACTACCGACCCATTACCGACATTTACTCAGGAGATACCACCATGAAACTGATCAAAGCCACCATCGCCGCAGCCGCTCTTGGCCTGTCCGTCAACGCCCTCGCAGCCGTGAACGACATCAACGACGTCACCCACGGTTCGATCTCCAGCAAGGAATTGCGTGTTGGCGGTGCCCAGCCGAAGTGGAGCGACATCAGCGCAGTGACCAAGCCCGCCGGACAGGAAGTTCGCCCGCTGACCAAGTCCGCCGGCAACTACCGCTTCAGCGACATCAACTCGGTTACGCACAACTGAGTTCTTCCCTCCGGTTGTTTCGAACATTTTTTTCGATCAACCTTTTCTGATCAACCGTGCGAGGGGGCTGTCGGGCAGAGATCCTGTCCGGTGGTCCCCTCGCGCCTTCCCTGTCTCCGCGGGCCCTCATCGCCTGTTGTCATCGCACTGCGCCCGGATCTGAGCGCACCGGAACATATGCCTTCAACTGATATGATCGAAACGTCCTGCGGCCAGATCGTTTCCGCGTAGCCAACGCCCCTGTATCGGCTATCGACACCGGGTCAAATCGATACGGGATTTGTACTTGCGGAATTCCGCAAGCGAATGACCGATCCTCAGCGCCAGGGTGTTAGGAACTCGTCAAACCACTCTCGCAAACGCAGGACGATTTCTGCCGTTTTTTGACTCGAAGAGCAGCCCCGGGTTTAGGAAGATCCGTCGTTTCCCCTCATCCGTTCGGCAAGTCATTAACCCGCATGCAAATTTCCGGATACAACCTGCACGGCACGGGATGTGCCGCGCGCATACCCTTCTCGCAGTCCTCGCCCCCGCAAAGACGAACGTTTTTTGCGTCTGGTTGGGTAGCGAAAGCGATGATGAAAGTGGAGGGAAATATGAGCAACTTGGTAAAGGAAAAACGCGATGAGCTCGCGCTGGAAATGGGCTGGTCACTGGAGCGCGCTCAGGGATATGTTGATGGTGAAACTTCCGAACGCAGTGGCCAGGAGATGCCTCCGTATCACAAGGTTGCCATGGATGACTACTCGAAAGGGTTTCGGACCGGCTACTACACGCAGGCTTGTTCGTTGTCGATAAGAGACATCCGGGAAAAGCTCTCCGCCTAGATTGAATACCGCATGACTGCGGGGCGTCGCCTTCCCGGAGGGTGAGCGCCCGCGGTTCTGGCGGGCGATGCTCGCTGGTCGATCTCATGCGAGCCGGTTGCATCACGGACCTGCCAAACAGAAAAACGCCGCGACCTGCGGCCCCTGGTGTTTTCGCGGGAACCAAAAAGCAGTGTCCGGCATGTTTTACACCTCACGATCCCGCCATGCCCCGGTTTCTACCCCGGGAACCTGCAAAGCTGGCATCCTGCGCGAGCAGTGCTCGCTGGCGAAACTCACTGAAACGCACCACCCTCGGACTGACAAACAAAAAGGGCCGCAAATTGCGGCCCCTGTTGTTTGGTGGAGACGAGGAGGATCGAACTCCCGACCTTCGCATTGCGAACGCGACGCTCTCCCAGCTGAGCTACGTCCCCGTTGTTCTGTGGCGTTCCGGCAGCCGGCAGGCTCCGTAGAGGCGCGTATCTTATACTTAAAGGCAATTTGGGTAAATCCGCCAAAAGGACAGAATTTGAACATCAAACCCCCGACCGGCTATAACAGCGTCAGTCCGCTCCTCAAGAAACACCGTGTAGCCCTTCCTGCGGGTGACAAGGCGCCCCCGTTCGCGCGCAGAACACACGCACTGCCTTTGAGCTTCAGTGAGATTACCCCGGCCAGCCGCGACTATCCGATTACCTTTTCCTCGTCAGACGGCGGCAAGACGTTCGCACTGAGCGCAATCCTCGGACTGCAGCAGAATCAGAACATGTTCCTGATGGATGACGGCTACTGGGACCGGCGGGTGTATCTGCCAGCCTATGTGCGCCGATTCCCGTTTTGCATGGCGCGCGTGACCAGGGACGGCGAGGTACAAGGTGAGCGGGTCGTCTGCGTTGAGGACTCCGCGATCACGGACGACGGCGATGAATTGTTCGACGATACGGGAGAGGCGCTGCCGGCCTGGTCGCGAATAGAGAGCTTTGTAACCGAGTATGAGCGCGACCTGATGCGCGCCGAGGAGTTTTGCGAAATGCTGGCCGGCCTGAATCTGCTTGAACCAATCTCGGTAACAGCGGAACTGGGTGACTTCACGATGCAGCTTTCCGGGCTTCATCGCGTCAACCGGGAAGCGCTGGCCGAGTTGCCGGACGATGCCTTGCGCACACTCGTGAAAGGCGATGCCATGGACGCGATATTCGAGCACCTGTGGTCGTTGGGCAACTTCCAGCGCATGTTGAGCCGGCGCAGCATCATTGATCCCGCGGCTACCGGGGCGAGCAGTTCCCGGCCCAATTGAGCACCGTTTGCAGCCGTCGGTGCTGCAACCGGCATCCGCGGCAGAGGTTGATCCGTTAAGTACCCCTGGCGCGGCTAACGCCTCTGGCCGTGTTTGTTGGCCCACCACATCAACGCCACCCCGCCAACAACCATTGGCACACTCAGCCATTGCCCCATGGACAGCCCGAAGCCCAACAGGCCGAGAAATTCATCCGGCTCCCGGGTGAACTCAACCAGGAAACGCAGCACGCCATAGCCGATCAGGAACATGCCTGAAACCGCGCCGAGTGGACGCCATCTTCTGGAATACAACCAGACCAGGGCGAATAGAACCAGCCCTTCGAGCGCGAACTCATAAAGTTGTGATGGATGTCGCGCGATCCCGTCCGCAGCCTGCGGAAAAACCATCGCCCATGGCAGTTCCGAAGCCCGCCCCCACAGTTCGCCGTTAATGAAGTTGCCGATGCGCCCGGCACCGAGACCGAGCGGACAAAGGGGCGCGATGAAATCGGTGACTGCCAGCCATTGTTTGCCGCGGGAACGCGCAAACAACATCATTGCCACCACGACGCCAAGAAAGCCGCCATGAAATGACATGCCGCCTTCCCACACGAAAAATATCCGGATCGGGTCGTGCAGATACTCGAGCGGCTTGTAGAACAGGATGTAACCCAGGCGGCCGCCAAGCACGACGCCCAGCACCCCGAAAAACAGCATGTCGTCGAGGTCGCGCGTCGTGATCGAAACCCACGGTTGATTGCGAATGCGCATGCGCCCGAGTATCAGTACCAGCGCGAAAGCGATCAGGTACATCAATCCATACCAGCGAACCGCCAGTGGACCAAGCTGCAAGGCAATCGGATCGAAATTGGGATGCGTCAGCATAAGCGGGAATTATAAGCTTGCCGGGTCAGGGCACCGGGGCCATGTGCATGCGCGACCGGATGATCCCGGCTTTTTTCTCCAGCGCCGGTGTCGAGCGAACACGATCGTAGTAACGCGGATTGGGAACCATCGCGGCAAGCCGCGCCGCCTGCTCGGGTGACAAACGCCCGGCCTTGGTGCGGTAATAATGCCAGGCCGCTGCTTCCGCACCGAAGACGCCGTTGCCCCATTCAATGACGTTGAGATAGATCTCCAGGATACGACGCTTCGACATGACCGTTTCGATCATCACGGTAATCACCGCTTCCTGCAATTTACGCCAGGGTGTGCGCCGTCCGGACAGAAACAGGTTCTTTGAAAGCTGCTGGCTGATGGTCGAGCCGCCTGCGACGACCTTGCCGCGTTTCAGGTTCCTGGATGCGGCGCGTTGTATTGCCTCCCAGTCAAATCCGTCGTGATCGAGAAATTTCGCGTCCTCGGCGGCGATCAGCGCGCGCTTGAGATTGCCCGAAATATCAGCGTACGGGACCCATTTATGCCTGAGCCTGGCCTGCGGATTTTCCTTGCGCATTGTTTCAAGCCGCGCTTCCATGAACGCCGTGGTCGTTGGATTGACCCAGATCCACCACACGACCTTGCCAAAGAACCACGACTCGTAAACGACCAGCGCTGCAACCAGCAGCAACGCCAATCGCCAAACAAACCGCCACGGCAACCGCCACCTTCGCTTCGTACGACTAGCCATCTAACCCGGCTCGAATGTCCCGCGCACGGCCAAGCCCCGGCGAAAGCCATGGCATCCCTGTCGTCTCGACCGGGCCAGACCCGTGCAGCAACGCTGTCTCCATATACCGCCCTTGATCCATCACCGCACTGTCCCGGACGAACCCCAATGCCCAATCCAGCGGCGCCGACCGCTTAGCCCTTGCGCAGAGCCAGTATTACCGGGCGCGTGTCCGGGCGCACGCCTCTCCAGATCCAGAACGATTCAGCAGCCTGTTCTACCAGCATGCCAAGTCCGTCAGCCAGAAGCGCTGCATTCTGCGCCTGCGCGTAAGACAGGAATGACGTAAGGCCCTTGCCGTACATCATGTCGTAGGCGAGAGCGCCCGGTGCAAACAGCTTGTCCGGAAGCGGCGGCAGTTCGTCCGACAGGCTGCTCGAAGTGGCGTTGATCACGATGTCAAACTGCTGCCCCGCCAGGCTCGCGAAGCCGGCCCCCGAAAGCTCCGTATGCGCGGCGAGCGGCTGATGCTGATTGCCGCTGGCCAGTTGCATTGCTTTTTCCACCGTCCGGTTGGCAATAACGAGAATCGCCGGGCGGGCTTCCAGCAAGGGCAAAAGCACGCCCCGTGCGGCACCGCCCGCGCCCATCAACAACACCCGTTTGCCCTCCGGAGCCACACCCAGATTGGCTCTGATGTCGCGCACCAGGCCGACGCCATCGGTATTGTCCGCGTAGATCCGGCCTGCATCGAACTTGAGCGTATTCGCCGCACGCGCATGCCCGGCGCGCTCCGATACCTCGTCCGCCGCCTCGTAGGCCTCGAGCTTGAACGGCACGGTAACGTTGGCGCCATGCCCTCCTTCGGAAATGAAAGTCCTCAGCGAATCGGCAAACCCGTCAATCGGTGCAAGCAGCTTGTCGTAGGTGATGTCCTGCCCGGTCTGGGCAGCGAACATGGAGTGGATTCTCGGTGATTGACTGTGCGCGACCGGATGACCGATTACCACGTAACGATCACTCATTGTCCCGCCGTGATGTCGAATTCGTTACGGGTAAACGACCACTGCCGCGTAATCGACAAAATATCGTACTCGCCGCGAATGGCCGAAGGAAAGGAAGGAAACGGGCCGGCCAGTTCAACGATTCGGCGCGCCGCTTCATCGAGGACGGCGTGCCCCGACGAGCGATCGATCTGGACGCGCTCTACCGAACCGTCCGTCCTGATCGAGACGGTAAGCAGCAAAGAACCGAAAATGCCGCGCCGGCGCGCCTCTTCCGGGTAGTTGCGCGTACCTACGGTTTCGATTCGCTGGCGCCACTTCTCGACATATTCAGCGTAAACAGCACTTTCCGCACGTGCACCAATGAACTTGCGGCGCGGCAACTTTTGATAGGCCTGCCATTCCTTGGCAATCTGCGCTTCCAGGCGCGCCACTTCCAGCCGCTTCTGGCTGGCAACCTGATCCCTCGTTGCTTCCTGCGAATACGCCTGCTGCTGTGCTTTCGTCGTCGGGGCCGTTTGCGCCTCGTCACCGGCGGCGGCAAGCAGGCGGGCAACGCGCTGCTCAAGCTGTTTGACCTGGCGTGAGGACAGTTCGAGCGAATCGGTCGGTTGCATATCCTCGATGACCGGCAGGTTCGAACTCGCCCGCAGATCCGTTTCGGTGTTGCCGCCGCCATCGAGGTTCGTCTGCGCCAGCACGTCGGCCTTGACAGGCCGCGTCGGCGACTGACTGTTAACCAGCACCACATCCAGTTGCGGAGCGTTCTTGCCGCGCGGCGCTTCTGGCACCGCGAATGTGATCAACAGCAAGAACGCGTGGAATACGATGGAAATTGCCAGTGTGACCGGCAAAATGTCGGCGGACATCAGCCGCCCGCGAGCGGTCTGATTCGGATTTTCCTGCGCCGGCAACGCGAATAGGCTCAGTGTCTGCTCCGGCAAGTTCCAGGTGGCGAGTTGTTCACGTTGCAATGAATTCTAGAGGCTAATATGGCTTTGGTCACGCTTCCGCGCTGCTTGGCTCCACCGTGGAGATGTATTCGCAGCGCAACGCCAACTCGATCAGATCGATGTCCGA
Organism: Betaproteobacteria bacterium SG8_40; assembly: GCA_001304425.1. GTDB lineage: Bacteria > Pseudomonadota > Gammaproteobacteria > Burkholderiales > Eutrophovitaceae > SG8-40. The sequence goes on along the minus strand of LJTS01000004.1, from coordinate 11,817 downwards.
CGGTCCCAGTTCGACGATGGTACCCGAGGGTAACTGCGGCATCGACGGCACACGGCACACGAGGGGAATGGCCTGAAATCTGGCCAGATCGTCGCGTATCACCTCTGCCCGCACTTCAGTCGGCTGCTCCTGCAACAGCCAGCGCAAACACCAGAAACGCTCCATCGAGCGCTGAAACTCGGCGTAAGCGTCGTAGGCCAGTTCGAAGCCGCGCATGACTTCGAACAGCGTCTGATCGCGCGGCGGATATGCGGGCGCCGACTCGCGTACGACACTGATCAACTGGCGCTGGTTCGCAAGATCAGCGTAACGGCGCAACGGACTGCTGGCCCAGATGTACTGGGCCAGCCCTAGACCCTCATGCGGAGCCGCGACAGTGGACATCTTGACCTTGCCGCTCACCTGCGTGCGGTACAGTCCCGGCAAGTTCGCATCGCCGAGCAGGCGCGCCCACTCGCCATTGACCAGAATCATCAACTCGGATACCAGCTTGTCGAGTGGCGCACCGCGCTTGCGCGGCACGATACGCACCCGATCGTCCTCGACGTAAAAGCTGTAATCGGAGCGTTGCACCCGGTTTTCGCTCTTGCCGCGCTGCCGTTCCAGGCAGACGGCAAAACGGTATAACAGCAGAAGCTCCTCGCCAAACTCGAAATCGGCGCGCCCTGCCGCCACCGCGTCGTCGTCGAATTTCGCGTCCAGCATGTTGTGGTGCAGGTTACGGCTGATGTGAACGCGCTCGAGCACCGTGCGCCGGCTCAGAATCCGGAAATCCGGATCAACCTCGACATACATCGACAGCGCCGGACAATCCCGGCCTTCGGAAAGCGTGAACCTGTCGATCACAGGCTGCGGCAACATAGTGACTTTCCCGCCCGGAAAATAAACGGTGGACATGCGCTTGCGCGCTTCGGCATCGAGATCCGAATCCGCTTCGATACCCAAAGCCGGGGCGGCGATATGCACGCCAATTCGCCAATTACCGTTTTCGAGTGGCGTGACCGAAAACGCGTCGTCGATCTCGGTCGTGGTTTCGTCGTCGATGCTGAACGCCGAGGCAGGTCCCGGCTGAAGCTCGTTCAAGCTCCCGGTTACTTCATCCGTGCCGGCTGAAACCAGTGCGCCGTCAAAACCCGTTCCGAGCGGGAAATGCTCGAACAGAAAACGGCCGAAGTGGTAGTCCAGGGTGGATGTGAACGCCCCGCATTGCTCGAGCAAGCGCGGCGGCGAAAGCTTCAATTGCGAACAGGCCTCCTCAAGCGCCTTTGCTTCGACGGTCGAACGGTCCGGCTTGTATAGCAGGTTGGCGAGCACTGGCCTGAACGCCCCGGGCAGCTCGGAACGTGTCAGGCTGGCAACGTAGTCTGCTTGCAGTTCGGCTTGTTTGCGCTTGCGTTCAATCGAGGCCAGCGCCGCCTCGAGCGCTTCCGGCGGCGCCGGTTTGAAACGCCCCTTGCCCTTCTTGTAGAAATGCGTCGGCGTTGCCTGCAGGCGCATCAGCAGGCCGGCAGCCTCTTCTGCCTGCGGCTGATGACCAAAGTAGTCCTCTGCGAGCGCGCCGAACGAGAATTCTGCATCGCCGCAGGCTTCCCACAGAAAACCCGGCTCTATCTCTTCGGCGACCTGTCGCGCACGCTCCATGAACTCATTCAGCGAGTGGTGCTCGAACCGCAACAGGACAGCGGCCGCTTTCACCTTGGCGCGCTTGCCATGCTGGGTCTGGACCTGCAGGGAGGTGTTGTTGTCCTCGATTATGGAAGCAGCCTTCAGGCTGCCGGACTCTTCGTAGAATACATTCATGCGAGTTTCGGCCTGGCGCCCGGTATGCGGCGCGAAAGGTGGCGAATTATACGCGAGCGTCCGAATGCTCTTGCGGTCGGCATCCCGCCATCAGTGCCCTTGCCGGGACCCGCAGTACCCCGCTGCCCGCCATTACAGACCGGCAAACCCGAGCACGCAGTCGACATAGTCTCCGAACTCGCCGAAGCCGTGGTCGCTGCCCGCGACGATGATCTGCCGGCACCCCCGGTAACGCGCCACCGCAATCCGCCAGTCGAGCAGCTCGTCGCCCGTCGTGTGTATCAGCAAGTAGCGATCGATCCTTCCGGGCCGTTCAAGGTACAGCGCCTCGAGCTGGGCCAGATGACCTTCAGTGAACTCGTAAGCATGGCCGGTGTAGAGATTCTTTTGTGGCCCGAGGTAGGCGCGCAAGCCCTCGTGGGGCGTAATCGCCGGATTCACCAGTACCGCGCGGCAGCCCAGGTGCTCGGTCAACCAGGTTGCGTAAAAGCCGCCCAGCGAACTGCCAACCAGTGTTACTTCCTCCGGGTTTTCGAGCGCAACCCGCTCCCGGAGGAGTTCCATTGCTTCCTCAGGCCAATGCGACAGGGCGGGGCACACGAATTCATCCTCCCGCCCGAGTGCCGTCAGCCGTGCACTGAGCTGGTTCGCCTTGTGAGAAGCAGGAGAACTGTTGAAACCGTGGATGTAAACAATCAACTCGACACCATTATCTCGACACCATGCCGCGGCAACTCACTCTCATGGGGAAAAAACACCTTGTCTGCACAGATCAGGAGGCGCGCAACAAATTCAGCAGCTTCTCATGGATATCGCCAAAACCGCCGTTGCTCATGATGACGACGTGGTCCCCGCTTCGCACGGTGCTGGCAACAGCATTGGCCAGCGCATCGATATCATCGACGCACTGCAGCTTGCAGCCCAGCGGGCGCAAGGTTCCGGCCACATCCCAGTCGAGCCCTTTGGTAAAACAGAAAACCAGATCGGCAGCGGCGAGACTGGCCGGCAACGCCTGCTTGACACTGCCCATCTTCATCGTATTCGAGCGCGGTTCGAATACCGCGACGATGCGCGCATCGCCAACCACCGAGCGCAAGCCCGTTACGGTCGTTTCAATTGCCGTGGGATGATGCGCGAAGTCATCGTAAACGGTAATGCCCTTTATCTTGCCGCGCACTTCCATGCGTCGCTTGACGTTCTTGAACGCTTCCAACGCATCGATGGCGACGCCTGCCGGCACGCCGGCATGACGTGCCGCCGCTACTGCCGCCAGTGCATTCATACGGTTGTGTTTGCCGCTTAGCTTCCACTCGACACGACCCTGCGGCTGGCCGGCGAAGCACACCTCAAACCCGCTGGCGTTACCCCCGGTTCGAGCCGTCCAGCCCTCGTCACGATCGAACCACTCGACCGGCGTCCAGCAACCGCGTTCCAGCACCCGCTGCAAACTGGCTTCGGCGCCGTTCGCGACAATCAGTCCGTTGCCGGGTATGGTCCGCACCAGATGATGAAACTGGGTTTCGATAGCGGCCAGATCGGCAAAGATGTCGGCGTGGTCGAACTCGAGATTGTTCAACACCACGGTACGCGGGCGGTAATGAACAAATTTCGATCGCTTGTCGAAGAACGCCGTGTCGTACTCGTCGGCCTCGATCACGAAAAATCCCGAATCGGTAATACGCGCGGAAACCCCGAAGTCTAGCGGCACGCCGCCGATCAGAAATCCCGGTTTCAGACCGGCAGTTTCGAGTATCCATGCCAGCATCGCGCTGGTGGTGGTCTTGCCGTGGGTGCCGGCCACCGCGAGCACCCAGTGTCCGCTCAGGACGTTCTCGGCAAGCCACTGTGGACCCGAGACATATGGCAAGCCCCTGTTGAGGATCTCTTCCATCAGTGGATTGCCGCGCGAGACGACGTTGCCGACGACGAAAAGGTCGGGTTTGTGTTCAATCTGAGAGGGATCCCAGCCTTGCGTCAAACCAATGCCCTGTGCTTCGAGCTGGCTGCTCATTGGCGGATAAACGTTGGCATCGCAACCGGTGACAGTGTGCCCGGCCTGCTTGGCGATGACGGCGACGCCTCCCATGAACGTGCCGCAGATACCGAGAATGTGAATGTGCATCCAGGAAATCCTGTTCAGAAATCGCGCCGAAATACGGCCGGACCATCCGGCCGTTCTCCGCAATCTGAGAACGGCAGGGGCCAAGCGCAGCATTTCCGCACCCGACAATACACGATCAGGCCGGACAACAGCAGCGCGTAACGTGAACCGGCCGTCGCACGTTCACAGCCGGCCAATACGATCGCCATCGACAAATCCGAGCAATGGCACATCGATGCCGCGCGACAGCGCCAGAACCTTGAACAATTCACCCATTTCCGCTGGCGAAAGCAGTTTCTGCACCGCCGTGGCCTGCGGCAGGTAAGCCGCGATGTCTTCGGCGGGTGTATGGGCAAGAAGCTCCGTGATGCCACAGTTGATAAGAAACTGCGCCTGCGTGGTGTAACCGGCAATCCGGCAACCAGCGTCGACACCGGCTTCGGCAACCGCGGTGAAATCAACATGCGCGGTAATGTCCTGCAACCCGGGGAGGAACAACGCGTCATCGTGGGCATGATGACGGTAGTGACACATCAGCGTTCCGGCGCGTCGCTGGGGATGATAGTACTCCGCGCGCGGAAACCCGTAATCCATCAACAGCACCGCGCCGCGGTCGATACCGCGCGCAAGGCTGCCGACCAGTGCGGTCGTAGCGGGAGACACTTCGCTGACGTACTGGAGGCCGGCATCCGTGGCGACGGTACCGATGCGGCCGGCGGCCGCCTGCAGCGACTGCCCCGCCGGCCTTTCCTGCCATACCAGAGCATCGTCCTCGAGCGCCACGCCGCGCTCGAAAAGGCCTTCCCTGCGCCAGACCAGAATATGGACCGGGATCGCGTCGAGCACTTCGTTCGCAACCACCACACCTCGAAAACCGGCTGCCGGCGACCCCAGGCATTCGAGAGTCGCCATCCATTCGACCCGGCCAAACATCGCCGGCGATCTCTGGCGCAGTAGCTGTTGCTGGCGTTGCGCAAGCTCGGCGCTTGGCTCGAGGATGCGGTAACGCGCCGGCAGGCGCCCGAGACGCTCCAGTTCGTCCAGCATGTCTGCTGCGAGCAAACCCGATCCGGCGCCGAACTCGACAACGTCGCCGCCGACCTGCTCCAGGACTTGCGCCACCTGCCGCGCCACGGTACGGCCGAACAAGGGCGTCATCTCCGGTGCCGTCACGAAGTCACCCTCGCTGCCGAATTTCCGCGCTCCGGCCGCGTAATATCCCAGCCCCGGGGTATAGAGTGCGAGGTCCATGAACACGGCGAAAGGAATCCAGCCGCCGCTGGCCTCAATGTGCCGGCAAATGTGTCGATACACGCGCGTCGCGTGCGCGCGTGCTGCATCATCGAGTGGGGGCAGGCCGGAGCTGATCCGGCCCGGGGGCGTGGGCACCAGAGTTCCTGCTGGTCGGTAAGCTAGAATTGCGATTCTTGACCAGACCTCACGCGCTCCGCAAGCGGAGCGGTATTGAATGAGTGAATTGAACAAATCCAGCCGCGCGGTATTGGTAACCGGTGCGGCCCGACGCATCGGCAAGTCGATTGCCACCGCACTCGCTGCTGACGGCTGGAACGTGGCGATTCACCACCACCGCTCGGGTGAAGAAGCATTGCGACTCGCTGACGAGTTGCAGGCACTCGGCGTTCGCGCTGCCGCGGTCAAATGCGACCTTGCCGATGCCGCCGCGGTTTCCGGGTTAATCGGTGAATGCGCGCGCCGGGTCGGGCCGCTGAGCTGCCTTGTCAACAATGCGTCGTTATTCGAGTTCGACGATCCCCGCGCTTTCGACCCGACAACGTGGCAGCAGCACGCGGCAATCAATCTTTGCGCGCCACTGCAACTGGTACGTGACTTTGCGGCACAAGTACCACCGGACACGGTTGGATGCGTAGTAAACATGCTCGATCAGAAGGTGTTCAATCTGAATCCGGATTTTTTTTCCTATACCCTGACCAAGGTCGCAATGGAAGGTGCAACCCGCATGCTGGCCATGGCGCTGGCGCCAAAGGTTCGTGTGTGCGGGATAGCACCCGGAATAACCCTGGTCAGCGGCGAACAGACCAAAAAGGGATTCGAACGGGCCCATGCCCAGGCCCCTCTGGGCCACAGCAGTGATCTGGACGACATCGTCGGGGCGGTGCGCTACCTGATTGCGGCGAAGTCCGTCACCGGCCACACGGTCCTCGTCGATGGCGGGCAGCATCTGTGGCCGCTAAAGCGCGACGTACAGTTTGAAGTGAGCTGATGGACACCGCGGCATCAAGGCGTTTGCGCGCAAATTCAAAAGCCGGCGGTTCTGGCCGGCTGGAAAATAGCCGGCGTATCTTTCTGAAGAACTTCGACGTGTCCATATCGATGGGCGTGCACGATTTCGAGAAGCAGGCCCGGCAACGTGTCATCGTCAACGTCGACCTGTATATCGACCCGGACGGCAGGATCAAACACGACTCTATACGGGAAACCGTCGATTACGATTTTGTTCGCAAAACCATCCTGGAGATTTCGGACAGCGGACATTTTCACCTGCAGGAGACATTCTGTGAACGCATACTCGATGCCTGCCTCGCCAAGAGCGGCGTCCTCGCCGCACGGGTTTCGAGCGAGAAGCCGGATGTGTATCCCGACTGCGAGTCAGTCGGCTTCGAGATCTTTCGCACAAGGTAGCCGCATGCCCGACTTACAGAAACAAGTCTACGAAGCCAACAAGCTCGCCAAACGGCTGCGCCGGCAAGTCGGCGAAGCGATCGCCGATTACGAAATGATCGGCGACGGCGACAAGGTAATGGTATGTCTGTCAGGCGGCAAGGACAGCTATGCCCTGCTCGACATCCTCCTGTCACTGCGACAGCACGCACCGGTTGACTTTGAACTGATTGCGGTCAATCTCGACCAGAAGCACCCGGGGTTTCCGCAAGACGTCCTGCCGGACTATCTGGCGTCGCGTGGCGTGAAGTTTCGCATTATCGAGCAGGATACCTACAGCGTGGTCAAGCGTGTCATCCCCGAGGGCAAGACGATGTGCGGCTTGTGCTCACGGATGCGCCGTGGTGTGCTCTACCGCGTGGCGAGCGAACTGGGCGCAACCAGAATCGCGCTCGGCCACCATCGGGACGACATCCTCGAAACGTTTTTCCTGAACCTGTTCCACGGCGGCCGGCTCAAGGCGATGCCGCCGAAACTGGTTTCCGACGACGGCCGGCACATGGTGATCCGCCCGCTTGCCTACTGCCGCGAACGGGACCTGGAACGGTATGCCGCGGAGAAGGCGTTTCCGATTATTCCGTGCAACCTGTGCGGTTCGCAGGAGAATCTCCAGCGGCAAGTCGTCAAGCAGATGCTGCGGCAATGGGACAGGCAATCTCCGGGGCGGCTGGAAACCATCTTCGCAGCGTTGCAGCGAATCTCGCCATCGCATCTGCTGGACGCCGGCCAGTTCGACTTTCGCGGCCTCGAGGCGGGCAAGGGCGCCTGGCCCGATGGCGACAAGGCGTTTGACGCTGAGACGTTTTCGAATCAGCTGTTCGAACTCGTCGCGAAATAATCAATGAACGGCGGAATACCATGACGATTGTGAACTTCACGCCAGTCAGCGCCCTGCTCGGTGGCGCTCTCATCGGTCTGGCGGCGACCGTGATGTGGTGGATGCTTGGCAGGATTTCCGGCGTGTCCGGAATCGTCGATGCGGCGCTGACCGCTCGCGGGCCGGAAATCACCTGGCGCGTCACTTTTATCGGCGGCTTGCTCGGTGCCGGTGCGATCGCCATCCTTGTTTTCCCGAACGCGATATCGTTCAACATGGCTGTTGGCTTCGGGGGGGCTGCGGTTGCCGGATTGCTGGTCGGCGTTGGCACCAGCCTGGCAGGTGGCTGCACAAGCGGGCATGGCGTCTGCGGAGTTTCCCGGCTTTCAGTGCGCTCATTGATCGCGACCGCAATATTCATGGCGGCCGGATTCCTGACCGTTTTTCTTGTGAGGCACTTGCTGTGAACCGCGCTCTGGTTGCTTTTTTCTGCGGCCTGTTATTCGGGGCCGGCCTGATCGTTTCACAAATGAGCAACCCGGCCAAGGTCATCGCCTTCCTGGACATTTCCGGACAATGGGATCCCAGCCTCGCTCTCGTCATGGCCGGCGCGGTCGGCGTATTTGCGCTCGGCTACCGGCTCGCATTACGCCGCGGCGCGTCGTCGTTCGGCGGCGCCTTCAGCCTGCCGAGAACGGGCCGGCCGGACAAGGCGCTGGTGGCCGGTTCCTTGCTGTTCGGAATCGGGTGGGGACTGGCCGGATTCTGCCCCGGCCCGGCGATTGTCGCGAATAGCTTTGGCGATCCGCGTGTCTGGGTATTTACCGCGGCGATGGTCGCCGGCATGGCGCTGATACGGCTCTTCCGGCACCGTAGTGCCGACTGACACGAGCAGCAAATTCCAGTTGCGACTTTCGCCCGTGATCGGGCGGCTGTAAACTGCGCAGCTTTCGCGTTGATCGCGTACCCCTGCTTAATCACATTTTCCCAAAAGGAAATAAGGTCATGAGTTCTGATAGCGGCGCCGGCATCGGCTCCTTCTACCCGCCCCAGCGTACCCTGATGGGCCCGGGCCCCTCCGAAATCCACCCGCGCGTGTTTTCCGCCATGGGACGGCCGACCATCGGCTATCTCGACCCGGTGTTCGTCAAGATGATGGACGAACTCAAGGAGTTGCTGCGCTACGCCTTCCAGACCCGGAATTCCCTGACGTTTCCGGTATCGGGCCCCGGGTCGGTCGGCATGGAAATGTGCTTCGTCAACATGGTCAGCCCCGGCGACAAGGTCATTGTCTGCCGCAACGGGGTATTCGGCGGGCGAATGATCGAGAACGTGGAGCGCTGCGGCGGCGTCGCCATAGTCGTCGAGGACCCGATGGGAGCACCCATCGACCCGGACAAGGTCGAGGAAGCTTTCCGCAACAACCCGGACGCGAAGATACTCGCTTTTGTGCATGCCGAAACCTCAACCGGCGTCGCTTCGGATGCGAAGACCCTGGCCGGGATTGCCCGCAAACATGGCGCATACACCATCGTCGATGCCGTCACGTCGCTCGCCGGGATTCCGGTACTGGTAGATGAGTGGGGTCTGGACGCAGTCTATTCCGGCAGCCAGAAATGCCTTTCGTGCACTCCGGGACTGTCGCCAATCACGTTCAGCGACCGTGTCGTCGAACTGGTAAAAGCACGCAAGACGAGGGTTCAGAGCTGGTTCATGGACATCAACCTGCTGCTCGGCTACTGGGGCGAGACGACCAGAACCTATCACCACACGGCGCCGACCAACGCTCTGTATTCACTGCATGAAGCGCTGGTCATGCTGCGAGAGGAGGGACTTGAAGCGGCGTGGGCCCGCCATGAGCGAAATCACAAGGCGCTCAGGGCCGGCCTGGAGACACTGGGGCTGAAATTCCTCGTCGAAGAGCCCTACCGGTTGCCGCAAATGAACGCGGTATACGTCATGCCCGGTGTGGACGAGAAGGAAGTGCGCCGTCGCCTGCTTGCCGAGTTCAACATCGAAATCGGAGCCGGACTCGGAACACTGGCCGGAAAAATCTGGCGTTTCGGCATCATGGGCTATAGCTGCAAGATGGAAAACGTGATGCTGTGTCTGTGCGCGCTGGAGAGCATGTTTGACGACATGGGCGCAAAAATAGAAATTGGCGCAGCCGAAGCCGCTGCATACCATGCCTATGCAGCCCATCCTTCGCGCGCCAAGGGTGTGCGCGCCGTCGCCTGATACGCCGCCGGGCTGCCAAAGCCCGGACGAAGCAGACCACCAAAGCAGGCCGGCTGGCCGCGCCGCCCGATCTTCACGGGCGCGTTGCTAGCCCGGGCTGCTTTTCAGGCCGAGCCGCTCGCAAATCGTGCACACCGTGTCGGCCTGGTTCATCGTGTAGAAGTGCAGGCCCGGCGCGTCATTGTGCAACAAGCGCTCGCACAACCGCGTTACGACATCCAGGCCAAAGTCCCTGATCGACTCGGTGTCATCGTCATAGCCCTCCAGCTTGCGCCGTATCCAGCGCGGGATTTCCGCGCCACAGGCGTCGGAAAAACGCGCCAGCTGATGAAAGCGCCCGATGGGCATGATTCCGGGGACGATCGGAATGGTGACTCCCAGTTTCGCGCACTCGTCGCGATAGTGGAAATACGCGTCGGCATTGAAAAAGTATTGGGTGATTGCCGAATCGGCGCCCGCTTCGACCTTGGCCTTGAAATTCAACAAGTCGTCTCGTACGGAACGTGACTGCGGATGGTATTCCGGGTAGGCAGCCACCTCTATGTGAAAGGTCTCTCCATATTCGACACGCACAAATGTCACCAGCTCCGAGGCATAGCGGAACTCGCCTGCCTGCGCCATGCCGGAGGGCAGGTCACCGCGCAAGGCGACAATGCGCCGTATGCCATGCGCTCGGTACTCGTCGAGCATGCCCTTGATGCTGTCTCTCATTGACGCGATGCAGGAGACATGCGGCGCCACCGCAAAGCCTTCGCGGCTGATTTCAAAAACGGTATCGCGCGTACGTTCTTGCGTCGAACCGCCGGCGCCGAACGTCACTGAGAAGAACTCCGGAGAGAATTGCGCCAGGCGTTGCCTCACACCACGCAAATTCTCCGCGCCAGCGGGTGTTTGCGGCGGAAAGAACTCGAAGCTAAGTCCCGATCTCGATTCGCTACCCATACATTCACCCGGTGGACGCAAGAAACGGGCGCGATGAGCGCACCGCTACTTCCCTTGAACTTCGAAGCATAGTGCCGCTTGATTGGCGTGTCCTTGCGAAAACCTGCGCACGGACACGCCAACCTCTATCAGTAACGATAGTGATCCGGCTTGAAGGGACCTTCCTTGTGAACACCGATGTAACGAGCCTGCGCGTCGCTCAACTCGGTTAGCTGAGCACCGAGCTTGGCAAGCTGCAGGCGAGCCACCTTCTCATCCAGGTGTTTCGGCAGAACATGAACGCCGACCGGGTAAGCGTCCGGATTATTGAACAACTCGATCTGGGCGATCGTCTGGTTCGCAAACGACGAGCTCATCACGTAACTTGGATGCCCCGTCCCACAACCGAGATTCACCAGCCGGCCTTCGGCGAGCAGGATGATTCGCTTACCGTCCGGGAAAATAATGTGATCAACCTGCGGCTTGATGTTCTCCCATTCGTACTTGCCGAGAGCAGCAACTTCGATTTCGTTGTCGAAGTGGCCGATGTTGCAAACAATCGCCTGATCTTTCATGGCTTTCATGTGATCATGATTGATCACGTTGAAGTTACCAGTGGCGGTGACGAAGATATCGGCCTTGTCCGCGGCATAATCCATGGTCACCACACGGTAGCCTTCCATCATCGCCTGCAGCGCGCAGATCGGGTCGACTTCGGTGACCCAGACTTGCGCCGACAAAGCGCGCAGAGCCTGCGCGCATCCCTTGCCAACGTCACCATAGCCCGCGACCACTGCGACCTTGCCCGCAATCATCACGTCGGTTGCGCGCTTGATGCCGTCGACCAGTGACTCCCGGCAACCATAGAGGTTGTCGAACTTCGACTTGGTTACCGAATCGTTGACGTTGATCGCCGGAAACTTGAGCAGGCCTTCCTGGGCCATTTGATAAAGGCGCTTGACGCCGGTGGTCGTTTCTTCGGTGACGCCTTTCACATGCTCGAGCCGGGTCGAGTACCACTTCGGGTCGGACGCAAGCCGGTCCTTGATGGACGCGAACATCGTAGTCTCTTCCTCGCTGGACGGGTGGTTCAGCGCGGATGGGTCACTCTCGGCACGTATTCCCAAGTGCAGCAGCAAGGTGGCGTCGCCACCGTCATCGAGAATCATGTTGGCAAATTTGCCCTCCGGCCAATCAAAAATCTCATGCGTGAACTGCCAATATTCCTCGAGCGATTCGC